>NZ_PSWL01000016.1:12435-88090 GCF_002932755.1 Rathayibacter sp. AY1B6 | reverse complement strand
CCACCCGGCTCGTCGCACAGCGACGGCCCCACCCCTCACCCCTCCAGCACAGGGTTGATCGCGGGTCCTGGCGGGGTGAGCTGCAAGGCGGAGGAGGGCGCGATACCAGCGGTATCGCAACCGACGACAACGCCGCAGATCGCCCCGCCAGGGCCCGCGATCACGCGTCGAAGCGGTAGCCGAGGCCGCGGACAGTAACCAGGAGCACCGGCTCCTTCGGCGTCTTCTCGATCTTGGAGCGGATGCGCTTGACGTGGACGTCGAGGGTCTTCGTGTCGCCGAAGTAGTCGCTGCCCCAGACGCGGTCGATGAGCTGGCCGCGGGTGAGGACGCGGCCGGCGTTGCGGAGGAGCATCTCGAGGAGTTCGAACTCCTTGAGGGGCATCGGGGTCTCGACGCCGTCGACTTCGACCGTGTGGCGTTCGATGTCCATGCGGACGGGACCGGCGACGACGATCCGCTCCTCGCCGGGCTCCTCGGTGCGGCGGCGGAGGACGGCGCGGATGCGGGCGAGCAGTTCGCGGGTGGAGTAGGGCTTGGTGACGTAGTCGTCCGCGCCGAGCTCCAGGCCGACGACGATGTCCACTTCGGAGTCCTTGGCGGTGACCATGATGATCGGGACGGAGGAGCGGGTGCGGATCTCTCGGCAGACCTCGGTGCCGGGCATGCCGGGCAGCATCAGGTCGAGGAGGATCAGGTCGTAGTCGCCCTCGTCGAAGGCGGCGACGGCGCGGTTGCCGTCCTCGGCGACGGTGACGTCGTAGCCCTCGCGTTCGAGCAGGTAGCTGAGGGGCTCGCTGAGGGCGCTCTCGTCCTCGACGAGCAGGATGCTGGTCACGCGTGTTCTCCTATCGGGGCGGTCGCCGCGAAGGGCGTCCGGGCGGGGTCGGCTTCGGGGAGCCGGATGGTGAAGGTGGAGCCGCGGCCGGGCTTGGACCAGACGCGGACGTCGCCGCCGTGGTTCTGCACGGCGTGCTTGACGATGCTGAGGCCGAGGCCGGTGCCGCCGGTGTGGCGGGAGCGGGCCTGGTCGACGCGGTAGAAGCGCTCGAACACCCGGTCGAGGTCCTCTTCGGGGATGCCGATGCCCTGGTCGGTGACGGCGATCTCGACGACGCCGCCGGTGGAGCGGACGCCGATGCCGACGCGGGAGCCGGCGGGCGAGTACTGGATGGCGTTCGCGAGGAGGTTGTGCAGCGCCGAGATCAGCATCTTCTCCTGCCCCACGACGTAGGCCTTCTTCATCCCGCCCTTGACCAGCGTGACGTCGTGCGACTCCGCCATGACGTGGGTGGTCTCGAGCGCCGCCGTGACGACGTCGTCGACGCGGATGATGTCGGCGGAGCCGGCGACGTCGGCGGCCTGGAGCCGGGAGAGCTCGATGATCTCGCGGGTGATCTTCGCGAGGCGGTGCGACTCCTGGGTCAGGCGGTGCGCGAAGCGGCGCACCTGCTGGGGGTCGTCGGCGGCGGAGTCGAGGGCCTCGGCGAGCAGGCCGACGGCGCCGATCGGGGTCTTCAGCTCGTGGGAGATGTTGGCGACGAAGTCCCGGCGGACGGCCTCGAGCCGGCGCGCCTCGGTGTGGTCCTCGGCGATCACGAGGACGTAGCGGGAGCCGAGGCGGGTCGCGTGGACGACGAGCGTCACGGCGGCGTCGGAGAGCGGGCTGGTCGCGAGCTCCAGGTCCTGGACGATGTCGTCGCCGAAGCGGCGGACGCGGTCGACGATGGCGGCGAGGTCGGGGTGGAGCAGGGTGTCCTGCGAGACCAGGCCGAGAGCGACGGCGCGGGTGGACGCCTTCAGCACGTTGTGCGACGGGTCGGTCACGAAGGCGGGCGAGCCGACGGCGTCGATGATCGCCTCGATCCCCTCGGGGAGCCCGACCGAGATCACGTCCTGCGCGATGCGGCCCTGGCGGGCGGCGAGCGTGAGCACGGTCGTCAGAAGGATCCCGATCGCGACACCGAGAACGAGCGACAGAACCACGATCAAGCCCGAATCCACGGACCCAGGCTAACCATCCACCGGGCGTCCCCCTACCGGCCGCCCGTCGATCCTCCGGGGGTCGAGTACTGTTCAAACGCCCGGCACCGTCCGTTAACCTGCCGTGGTCATCATGACTGCGCCTGCGCCCACGGAGTGCAGTCGCAGCGGCGTGCGAGGTGCTCGCCGCAGATCCGGCGCCGTCGTCCGCGTGCGCCGTAGAGAGGGTCGAACACAGATGCGCGAAGTTTTCCAGCAGGAGCTGGCCGAGGTCCAGGAACGACTCG
Organism: Rathayibacter sp. AY1B6; assembly: GCF_002932755.1. Classification (NCBI taxonomy): domain Bacteria; kingdom Bacillati; phylum Actinomycetota; class Actinomycetes; order Micrococcales; family Microbacteriaceae; genus Rathayibacter; species Rathayibacter sp. AY1B6. The sequence continues at coordinate 85,820 of NZ_PSWL01000016.1, read as the reverse complement.
TCGAGATCTCCGGACTCGTCGAGATCGCCATCGAGAAGGCGACCCAGGCGTTCAACCACTCCGACGTCACCCTCGCGGAGGAGGTCATCGCGAGCGACGCGCGCATCGACGAGCTGGCCATCAGCCTCGACGAGCTCGCGATCGACATCCTCGCCCGGCAGAACCCGGTCGCCCGCGACCTGCGGATCGTCGTCTCGGCGCTGCGCATCAGCGCGTCGCTCGAGCGGATGGGCGACATCGCCGAGCACATCGCTCAGCTCTCGCGCTACCGCTTCCCCGACAAGGTCGTCCCCAAGAGCCTGCGTCCGACGTTCGTCGAGATGGGCCGCCTCGATGTGGTCGTCGCGCACAAGCTGACCGACCTGCTCCGCTCGCAGGACCCGCGCATCGCCGAGGAGATCCGCGACGAGGACGACAAGATCGACGAGCTGCACGTCAGCGTCTTCGACAAGGTGCTCAGCGAGGCGTGGAAGGGCCAGGCCGCCGACACCGTCGATGCGACGCTCGCCAGCCGCTACCACGAGCGCTTCGCCGACCACGCCGTGTCGATCGCCAAGAAGGTCCAGTACCTGATCTCGGGCGACTACTCCTAGGCGGCACCTCGGGCTCCGGCCCGTGGACGATCCGGCCCGCAGGAACGAGCGTCTCCTGCGGGCCGGACGTGTGCGGGCCCTCTCGGGGGCTGCGGACGGGAACGGCCCGCCGGAGTCGAGGACTCGGGCGGGCCGTTCGCGTGTGCGGTGTTCTACTTCTTGGCGCCCTGGGCGGCGACGGCGGCGGCACCGGCGGCCGCGGCCTCGGGGTCGAGGTAGCGCGCCTCGCCGATGGGCTCGAAGTCCTCGTTCAGCTCGTAGACGAGCGGGATCCCGGTCGGGATGTTGAGCTCCGCGATGTCCGAGTCCGAGATGCCGTCGAGCGTCTTCACCAGCGCGCGGAGCGAGTTGCCGTGCGCGGTGATCATGACGGTCTTGCCCGAAGCGAGGTCCGGCTTGATGTCGGACTCCCAGTAGGGCAGCATCCGCTCGATCACGAGCTTCAGCGACTCTGTGCGCGGCAGGGCGTCGCCGAGGTCGGCGTAGCGCTCGTCGTGCGCCTGCGAGTACTGGTCGTCGTCGGCGAGCGGGGGCGGCGGCACGTCGAAGGAGCGGCGCCAGGTCTGGAACTGCTCGGGGCCGTACTCGGCGAGGGTCTGCGCCTTGTCCTTGCCCTGCAGAGCCCCGTAGTGGCGCTCGTTGAGGCGCCAGGAGCGCTTGACGTCGATCCAGAGGCGGTCGGCGACCTCGAGGGCGATGTTGGCGGTCTGGATCGCGCGGGTCTGGCGCGACGTGTAGACGATGTCGGGGTGCAGGCCCGCCTCGGTCAGCAGCTCGCCGGCGCGGGTGGCCTCCGCGACTCCCTGCTCGGTCAGGCGCACGTCGACCCAGCCGGTGAACAGGTTCTTCTGGTTCCACTCGCTGTTGCCGTGGCGCACGAGGATGAGGGTGTAGGTCTCGGACATGCGTCCAGCTTAGAGGCGGCCCCCTCGCCCGCGGATACGCTGATGAGCATGCCCATCGGAGCCGTCACCCGCGGTACGACGGGCACGAACCGCCTCCGCCGGGTCGATCGCCGGCTCGCCGAGCTGCCCGTCCTGCGCAGCACCGCCTCTCCGCTCGTCGTCGATCTCGGCTTCGGGGCGAGCGCGGTCACCACGCTCGAGCTGCACCGCCGACTCGTCCGGGCCGCGCCGGACGTCGAGGTGCTCGGCCTCGAGATCGAGCCCGCCCGCGTCGACACCGCTCGGCGCCAGCTCGCCCGGGTGCGGGAGGGCGGCACGCCGTTCCCGGCCGACGCGCGTGTGCGCTTCGAGCGCGGGGGCTTCGAGGTGCCTCTGCCCGCGGGGCGGCGGGCGGGCGTCATCCGCGCCTTCAACGTGCTCCGCCAGTACGACGAGGACGCCGTGCAGGGGGCGTGGGCGACGATGACGGACCGGCTGCAGCCCGACGGCGTCCTGGTCGAGGGCACCTGCGACGAGATCGGCCGCATCTGCACCTGGATCGAGGTCGGCCGGGAGGGCCCGCGCTCGCTGACCCTCTCGCTGCGGCTCGCGGCGATCCCCTCGCCGATGACGGCGGCCGAGCGTCTGCCGAAGGCCCTCATCCACCGCAACGTCCCCGGCGAGGGAGTGCACGCCTTCCTCGCCGCCCTCGAGCGGGCGTGGACGCTGAACGCCCCTCTCGCCGTCTACGGTCCGGGGCAGCGGTGGATCGCATCGGTCCGGGACCTCCGGCCGGAGTGGCCGGTCCTCGGCGGGCCGCGGCGCTGGCGCCTGGGCGAGGTCACGGTCGCGTGGGAGGCGGTCGCCCCCTCCTCCTGAGCGCCGGGCGTGAGCCCTCGGCCTCCTGAGCGCTAGACGAGCGGGGGCAGAGCGGCCCGCGCCTCGACAGGAGCGGCGCCGGTCGCCGTGAGCAGGTCGACGACGAGCGGGCGGAGCAGGACGAGCACCGTCTTCTCGGCGAGGCGCGCCTCCGGGATCAGCCGCTGCGGGTCGAGCGTGGTCGCGAGCAGCACGAGGTCCTGACGGGCCAGGGCGAGCACCGACGGATCGGCGACCGCGCGGCCGAGCAGTGCGATGCCCGGGCCGAGGGCGGCGACCGCTCCGGCGAGCGCCGGCCGCGGGGCGCCGTCCCCGACGAGGAAGTCGGTGCGGCGCGCGACGATGCGCAGGTTCCGGGTCGCGAGGTCGAGCGCGGACAGCATCACGGCCTGGCGGGCGAGCTCGCCGCGGTGTCGGCGGACGAACGGCGAGATCCGGGCGACGCCGGTCGCTGAGTCCAGCGCCGCGGTCCAGCCGTCGATGACCGGCTGCGTCCCGCGGATCCGCTCGAGGGCCGCGGTGGACGCCGTGGAGTCGCCTCGGCGGAGCGCGTCGGCCAGCTCCTCCACGGTCCGGCTGAGCGCGGTGAGGAGGCGGTGAGCCTCGGCCCGCGCCGTGCGCAGCGGCGGGCGGGGCACGATCGCCGTGCAGAGCAGCGCCGCCAGCCCGCCGATCAGGCCGTCGACGCTCCGGGTGAAGACCCCTCCGTCCGGCGCGGGGAGGACCATCACCAGCATCGCCTGGGTCCCGGCGGCCACGGCGAACCCCGGCGAGGGCGAGAGGGCCCGGCCGAGCGTGACGACGATCGCGAGGACGACGGCGAGCTGCCAGACGCCGCTCCCCCACAGCAGGAGCAGCACCTCGCTGGCCGTGATGCCGATGAGCATGCCCGTCGCGGTCTCGGCCACCTGCTTGGGGCGGGTGTCGCGGGCGATGCCGAGGCTCGAGATCGTGGCCGTCAGCGCCAGCACCGGCGAGGGGTGCCCGAGGAGGAAGTGCGCGACGGAGTAGGCGAGGGTCGCCGCGAGCACGATCTGCAGCACAGCGGGGAGCGATGCCCCCGCGCGGGCGAGGGCGCGCGCCGGACTCAGTTCGGGGGTCCGGACGAGACCGCGCAGCCGCTCGGCCGCCCGGCCCCGCTCGGCGGGACGTGCGGCCACCACGGCGTGGCCTACCTGGTCGTCGCCCCGAGGCGGGGCAGGCGGGGCACTCCCGCCTCCGCTCCGGCGCCGGGCGGGACCACGACCTCCTGGGCCGCGGCCACGCGCGAGTCGCCGGCCAGAACGGTCAGTTCGAGGTCCACCGGGACGCTCCGCTTGACGACCGCGAGGGCGACGGGTCCGTCCTCGTAGTGCCAGGCGCTGGAGGTGACCGTGCCGACCTCGACCGGCTCGCCGCCCTTGAGCGCCGTGACGACGTCGCCGTGGGCGGGGAGGACCGAGTCGGAGCCGTCGAGCTGCAGCAGGACCAGGCGCCGCGGCGGGTGGCCGAGGTTGTGCACCTTGGCCACCGTCTCCTGGCCCCGGTAGCAGCCCTTGGCGAGGTGCACGCTCGAGCGGAGGAGGTCGAGCTCGTGCGGGATGGACCGCTCGTCGACCTCGGTCGCGTGGCGCGGACGCCAGGCGGCGATGCGCAGAGCCTCGAGGGCGTCGACCCCGGCGAGCGCTACTCCCACCCCGACGGCCGTCTCCGCGAGGGCCTCGAGGGCCGCTCGCGGGACCAGCACCTCGCGGAGCTCCCAGGAGGCCCCGGGGTGCTCGGCGGTCAGCGCATACTGCCAGCCGCCCGGCTGGACCTCCGACCACGGGTCGCTCCAGACGACGGGGGCCTCGGCCAGGGACAGGGCGAGCGCCAGCGCCGGCCCGTCGCCGAGGGCCGCGAGGGTCGCGAGGTCGTCCGTGCGGTCGGCGACCTCGACGCGGAGCATGAAGCGCATCCGGTCGAGCCAGGCGGCCAGGCCGGCCGTCTCGTCGCGGTCGAGCAGGAGCCAGGCGGTCTCGCCGTCGTCGACGAGGCGGATGACGTGCTCGATCCGGCCGGTCGGGTCGAGCAGGAGCGTCTCGGCGGACGCGCCGGGAGCGAGGCGCGAGACGGCCTGGCTGGTGAGCGAGTCGATCCAGGTGAGGCGGTCCGGCCCCGTGACGGTCACGACCCCGCGGCCGGAGAGGTCGACGAGCGCGGTGCCCGCGGCGAGAGCGCGCTGCTCGCGGAAGGGCTCGCCGTAGTGGGCGGCGACGCCGGGCTCGGCGGTGCTCGTCGTCGCGACGGCGCCCGGGGCGCGCAGAAGCGGGGAGAGCGCGTCAGTCGACACGGGCGAGCCGTCCGGAGGAGTGGGTCCGCAGGCCCTGGCCGAGCGCGGCGATGTCCCACGCCCAGAGAAGGTGGTCGTCGACCAGGCCGTAGAGGCGCGTGGCGGCGGCGTAGTCCTTCGCCGCGGCGGTGCGCATCACCGCGTCGGTCGCGAGGTCGATCCGCGGCCCCTTGACCTGGCCGAGGTAGAGCTCGCTGACCCCGTCCGGGTGGACGAGCGAGACCTCGATGTCGAACCCGCCGGCGGCGTTGCGCAGCGTCTCGACGGACTCCGCGTCGGGGAAGGCGGGTGCCCCTCGGCCGGGCAGCATTCCCGGGCCGGCGTCGGAGTCGGTCAGTGCGCGGCTGAGGCGCCAGTATCCCGTCTCGGTGACCAGGGGCCGGGGCGCCTCCTCGGCGCCCTCCTCGATCAGCCACGTGTACGAGTTGTAGTTGAGGTACGGGAGGCCGTCGTAGCTGAAGCTGATGCGGTGGCCGAACTCGGCCTGGACGGAGTCGTCGCCGATCGTGTAGTCGATGACGCCCGAGCCCTCCCAGACGCCGAGCAGCCAGGAGAGGGGGACGAGCTCGGGCGGGAGGCCCGACGGAAGCGAGATCACTCGGGCTCCGGCGGCGGCTAGCGCTGGCCGCGGTAGAGCTTGTAGACGACCACGCCGGAGACCCACGCGATGGCGAGGGAGGCGAGCCCGAGCAGACCGAGGTAGAAGAGTTCCAGGGCGAGAAGCATGCGCTCATCCTACCCGCCGGGTCCGGCGCCGGGGCGGGGCGGGAGGGACTGCTCAGGCGGTGCGGACCCGGGTGCTCAGGCGGCGCGGACGCAGGTGCTCACGCGGGGAGGAGGCGAGCGCTCACGCGGGGAGGAGGAGGGCGATCCCGCTCGCGACCGCGACCAGGGCCATCGCCCCGACGATGCTCGTCATCGCGCGGAGGAGGTACCCCTCGGCGCGGGCCACGGCGAGCTGCACCGCGAAGGTCGCGAGCACGCAGCCGCCGAACGTCAGCGCGAGCCAGAGCTGCCGGGACTCCGGAGCGGCGATGGTCAGCGTCAGCACGGAGCCCGCGAGTGCGAGCGCCCAGACGACTCCGATGCCCACTCGATCCCTGCCCATCCGACAATTGTGCCCCAGGCGGACGCCCCTCCCGGCCCGCCGCTAGTATTGCGGGCAGACCAGTTCTGGAGGATCCGTGGCGCAGTTGTTGATACTGACCTCGGCGGGAGGCGCCGAGGTGCTCCCCGCACTGGGGCTCCTCAGCCACCGGACCCGGCAGATCCCCGCGGAGCCCGCCCAGCTCGTGAACGCCCCGAGCTGCGATCTGATCCTGGTCGACGCGCGGCAGGACCTGGCCAGCGCCAAGTCGCTCTGCAAGATCCTGACGACCACGGGCATCAACGTCCCCCTCATCCTGATCCTCACGGAGGGCGGGCTCACGGCCGTCTCGGCCGACTGGGGCGTCAACGACGTCATCCTCGACTCGGCCGGCCCCGCCGAGGTCGACGCCCGCATCCGCCTGGTGATCGGCCGGCTGGCGCAGGAGCAGTCGACCTCGCGCATCCAGGCCTCGGGCGTCGTGATCGACGAGGCCAGCTACTCGGCCAAGGTGCACGGGCGCCCGCTCGACCTCACCTTCAAGGAGTTCGAGCTCCTCCGCTTCTTCGCCACGCACCCCTCGCGCGTCTTCACCCGCGAGCAGCTGCTGAGCGAGGTCTGGGGCTACGACTACTTCGGCGGCACCCGCACGGTCGACGTGCACGTGCGGCGCCTCCGCGCGAAGCTCGGCGACCTGGAGTCGCTGATCGGCACGGTCCGCAACGTCGGATACCGCTTCAACGTGTACGAAGAGGACAATGAGCGAGTCGCTCAACCTGTCCGTTGAGGACCTGGCCGATCCCGCGGTGGCGGCCGGCCTCGAGCACCTGATCGGGCGCGCCGCCTGGTTCGACCACCAGCCCCCCTTCAGCGATCAGACCCTCGTCGAGGCCCGGACCGGCTCGCGTACCCTCCTCGTGGGGCTGCGCGCCGACGTGGTCGTGGCGGCGGCGATCCTCGGCCAGGGCGAGCTCGAGTTCGTCGTCGATCCGGAGTGGCGCGGGGTCGGCTTCGGCACCGCGACCCTCGACCAGGTCCTCGCGAGCGGCCGGACGGGCCTGCTCGCCTGGGCGCACGGCGACCACCCCGCCGCCCGCGCCCTCGCTGCCTCCCACGGCTTCGTCCCGGTGCGCACCCTGCTGCACCTCGAACTCGCGCCGCTCGCCGCCCCCGAGGTCCGCGTCCCCGAGGGCGTCGTCCTCTCGGACGCGCGCGACCTCGATCCGGCCGAGTGGATCGCCCTGAACGCGCGCGTCTTCGCCGCGCACCCCGAGCAGGGGCGGCTGACGGAGGAGGACCTGGCGGCCCGCCGCGCGGAGCCGTGGTTCGACGAGGGCGACTTCCTCCTGCTCCGCGACGCCGACGGCACGCTCCTCGGCTACGACTGGCTCAAGATCGAGCCCGGATCGACGACCGGCGAGATCTACGTCCTCGGGGTCGCCCCCGAGGCGGCCGGACGGGGACTCGGCCGCACCCTGCTGAACGCCGGACTCGCGCGGATGCTCGAGCGCGGCTGCACCACGGCCGACCTCTACGTCGAGGCCGAGAACCGCTCGGCGGTGGCGCTCTACCGCTCGCTCGGGTTCACGGACGCCTCCGTCGACGTGCAGTACCTGCAGCGCGCCGCGCCGCTGCGCTGAGCCGGCGCTCCTCCACAGGGCCTCCCCCGGCCCCGTTCATCCGGCATTCACGATCCGCGGCACGGAGCCGCCCGGGGCGGTGCCAGGATGGTGGCATGGACGGCGACAACCTGCTTCTCGAAGACGGACTGAGCGATGACCTCGACGACGACTTCGACGACGAGGAGGAGGAGCACTCGGATCCGCTCCTCCCCGACAACCGCTACCTCGACCGCGAGCTGAGCTGGCTCGCGTTCAACCAGCGCGTGCTCGAGCTCGCCGAGGATCCGCTGGTGCCGGCGCTCGAGCGGGCCAACTTCCTCGCGATCTTCTCGTCGAACCTCGACGAGTTCTTCATGGTCAGGGTCGCCGGCCTCAAGCGCCGCATCCTCACCGGGCTCGCCCTGCCGACGAACATCGGCCGCGTCCCGGTCGACGTCCTGACCGACATCTCCGAGAAGGCGCACCTGCTGCAGCAGCGGCACTCGCGGGCGTTCAAGGAGCTCGTCGAGCCCGCCCTGCGCGAGGGCGGCATCGACCTCGTCCGCTGGGACGAGCTGAGCGACGCCGAGCGCACCGTGCTGGACGACTACTTCTCGGCGCAGGTGTTCCCGGTCCTGATGCCGCTCGCGGTCGATCCGGCGCACCCGTTCCCCTACATCTCCGGCCTCTCCCTCAACCTCTCGGTGCGGGTGCGCAACCCGAAGACGCAGAAGGTCGAGTTCGCGCGCCTCAAGGTGCCGCAGATGCTCCCCCGCTTCGTGCGGATCGCCGGCGTCAGGGCACCGGGCGAGCCGATGCGGTTCATCTCGCTCGAGGACCTGATCGCCAACCAGCTGGACGACCTGTTCCCCGGCATGGAGATCCTCGACCACCACGTGTTCCGCGTGACGCGCAACGAGGACGTCGAGGTCGACGAGGACGAGACCGAGAACCTGATCAAGGCTCTCGAGAAGGAGCTGCTGCGGCGCCGGTTCGGCCCGCCCATCCGCCTCGAGGTCACCGACGACATGGACGACGAGACGCTGGGCCTGCTGGTCCGCGAGCTCGACATCACGACCCAGGAGGTCTACAAGCTCCCGGCTCCGCTGGATCTCAGCGGGCTCTTCAGCCTGCAGAAGATCGACCGACCGGACCTGAAGTACCCCAACCACGTCCCGACGACGGCGGTACAGCTCTCCCCGAGCGAACCGAACCAGCGGCAGGACGTCTTCAAGGCGGTCTCCCGCGGCGACGTGCTCCTGCACCACCCCTACGAGTCCTTCGCGACGAGTGTGCAGTCGTTCCTCGAGCAGGCGGCGGCGGATCCGGACGTGCTCGCGATCAAGCAGACGCTCTACCGCACCTCGGGCGACTCCCCCATCGTCGAGGCGCTGATCGACGCGGCCGAGTCGGGCAAGCAGGTGCTCGCCCTGGTCGAGATCAAGGCGCGCTTCGACGAGCAGGCGAACATCTCGTGGGCGCGCAAGCTCGAGAAGGCGGGCGTGCACGTGGTCTACGGGCTCGTCGGGCTCAAGACGCACTGCAAGCTCGCGCTCGTCATCCGCCAGGAGAAGGGCGGAGTGCTCCGCCACTACTCCCACATCGGCACCGGCAACTACAACCCGAAGACCTCGCGCATCTACGAGGACCTCGGACTCCTGACGGCCGACCCCGAGGTCGGCAAGGACCTCACGCGACTGTTCAACGAGCTCTCGGGCTACGCGATCGAGAAGAAGTTCAAGCGCCTGCTCGTCGCGCCGCGCCACCTCCGGAAGGGCCTGCTCAAGCGGATCGCCGCCGAGACCGAGAACGCCCGCGCGGGGCGGCCCTCGGGCATCCGGATCAAGGTCAACTCGATCGTCGACGAGTCCGTGATCGACGCGCTCTACCGCGCCAGCCAGGCCGGCGTGCCGGTCGACGTGTGGGTCCGCGGGATCTGCGGACTCAAGCCCGGGCAGGAGGGGCTGTCGGAGAACATCCGGGTTCGCTCGATCCTCGGCCGCTACCTCGAGCACTCCCGCATCTTCAGCTTCGTCAACGGCGGCGAGCCGGACGTCTTCATCGGCAGCGCCGACATGATGCACCGCAACCTCGACCGCCGCGTCGAGGCTCTGGTGCGGATCGTCGAGCCGGCGCACCTCAGCGAGATCGACGACATGTTCGAGCGGGCGATGGACGAGCGGACGGCCTCCTGGTGGCTCGGCCCGGACGGCGACTGGACGCGGCACCACCTCGACGAGGAGGGCGCTCCGCTCGCCGACCTGCAGAACCAGCTGATGCAGCACATCACCCACCGCAAGCGCGCGGCGACCCGCTCCGCCAACCGGGCCTCCACCCGCTGACGCCCGTGACGGGCACCGTCTACGCAGCAGGAGCGGTGTGCTGGCGGATCATCGAGGGCCGCCCGCACATCCTCGTGATCCACCGGCCGCACCGCCGGGACGTCAGCCTGCCCAAGGGCAAGGTCGATGCGGGCGAGTCCCTCCCGGAGACCGCGGTGCGCGAGATCCGCGAGGAGACCGGGCTCTCGGTGGCGCTCGGTGTGCCGCTGGGATGCACCGAGTACACGCTGCCGAGCGGGCGCCCGAAGGCCGTCTACTACTGGGCCGCGCAGGTCACCGAGAAGGCCGTCCTGGCGTCCGACTTCCTCCCGAACGACGAGGTCGAGGCGCTCGAGTGGGTGACGCTCAAGCGGGCCCGGAGCTACCTGACGTATCCGCACGACGTGACGATCGTCGACGAGTTCGCCCGGATCGCCGCGCGCGGGGCGCTCGAGACCTTCGCGATCGTGGTCCTGCGGCACGCGAAGGCGGTGCCCGCCTCCTCCTGGGACGGCCGCGACTCCACCCGCCGCCTCACCGGGCGCGGCCGGGTCGAGGCCGCGGCCGCCGCTCAGGCCGTGGCCGCCTGGCGCCCGCGCCGCCTCGTCTCGAGCACCGCCAAGCGCTGCCGGTCGACCATCGCCCCGCTGTCCGGTCTGGTCAAGAAGCCGGTCAAGCTCCGCGACGACCTCAGCCAGGAGGCGCACGAGCAGGGCACCGCCGACGTCCGCGCCCTCGTCGGCAAGCGGGTCCGCGCCCGCCGCACCGCGGTCCTCTGCAGCCACCGGCCGGTGATCCCCGAGATCCTGCGCGAGATCGCCCTCGCCACGGCGACCCCTCTCGGCGCCTACCTCGACGAGGCGTCCGCGCTCCCGACCGGAGGCTTCGCCGTGGTGCACCTCTCCACCGCCCACCCCGGCTCCGGGATCGTCGCGATCGAGACGCACACGCCGCTGGCCTGACCGCCCGGGCCGCGCTGCGCGACGGGCTCCACGGGCCCCGCCGGACCGGGCCGGTCGCGCGGCCGGGACGCGCCCGACGCTCCTCGCCTTCCCCGCCGCCCCGTCGCTCCGCAATCCCCGGAGCGGACCCGTTCACCGCGCGTTCACCGAGCGGTCGGTGCCAGGACACGACCCCTCCGTACTCTCGCTCGCGGGCTGCACCAGGCCCTGTTCTGTTTTCCACGCTTTCCTACCCGAAAGGGATACTTGTGAGATTCTCGCGTCTCGGCCAGGCGGCCGTCGTCGCCGCCGTCGCAGCGATCACGCTGACCTCCTGCGCTGCCAACGAGGCACCGGCCGCAGGCGGCAGCTCCGGCTCCGCCACCACCTCCACGCTCTCGGGCACCATCACCGGCATCGGCTCGTCCGCTCAGGGCACCGCGCAGACCACCTGGGCCGCCGCGTTCCAGACCGCGAACCCCGAGGTCACGGTCAACTACGACCCGCAGGGCTCCGGCGCCGGCCGCACCAACTTCATCGACGGCGCCGCCGACTACGCCGGCTCCGACTCCGCGCTCAAGGACGAGGAGCTCGCGAGCACCTTCGCCGCCTGCGCCCCCGACACCAAGGCGATCGACCTCCCGGTCTACATCTCGCCGATCGCGGTCATCTTCAACGTGGAGGGCGTCGACGAGCTCAAGCTCGACGCGGCCACCATCGCCGGCATCTTCAAGGGCACCATCACCTCCTGGGACGCCCCGGAGATCAAGGCCCTGAACCCCGACGCGACCCTTCCGTCGGCGAACATCACCTCCGTGCACCGCTCGGACGACTCGGGCACCACGCAGAACTTCACCGACTACCTCGCGGCCACCGCGAGCGACGTCTGGGACGCTCCTGCCGCGCAGACCTTCCCGTACCAGAGCGGTGACGGCGCCAAGGGCACCTCGGGTGTCGTCGACGCGGTCAAGAACGGCACCAACACGATCGGCTACGCCGACGAGTCCGGCGCCCAGGGCATGGACATGGCCCAGCTGAAGGTCGGCGATGCGTTCTCGACCATCTCGGCCGACGGAGCCGCGGCTGTCGTCGCCGCCTCGCCCATCGCCGACGGCCGCGAGGAGAACGACCTCGCGATCAAGATCGACCGCACCGGCACCGAGGCGGACGCCTGGCCGATGGTCCTGGTCAGCTACCTCATCGTGTGCCAGGAGTACGCGGACGCCGACAAGGGCGAGGTCGTCAAGGCCTACGCCTCCTACGTCGCGAGCGAGGAGGGCCAGGAGGCCGCCGCCGCTCAGGCCGGCTCCGCTCCCCTGAGCTCCGAGCTCGCGTCGACCGTCGCCACCGCGATCGAGTCGATCAAGTAGTCCCACCGGCAGGGCCCGTCTCGCAGCACGATCCGCGGGACGGGCCCCGCCTGTGCCGGGCTCGGCCCACCGGACGCCCCCGCCGAGCCCTAGCATCTCCCTGTGCGCCCCGCCGAACCCCTCGTCTGAAGAGAGTCCCCTGGAATGGCAACTGAGACCGTCGTCCGCCCGAAGGCGAAGGTGCGTGTCGGAGATCGGGTCTTCTCGATCTCGACCGTCGCCGCCGGCTCCCTCATCCTCCTCGTCCTCGCCGCCGTCGCGATCTTCCTCATCGTGCAGTCGATCCCCGCGTTCACCGCGCCGGCCGGCAGCCTCCCCGGCGACGCGACGAGCTTCTGGGCCTACGTCGGCCCTCTGGTGTTCGGCACGGTCTGGTCGGCGGTGATCGCCCTGGTGATCGCCCTGCCGCTCTCGATCGCGATCGCCCTCTTCATCTCGCACTACGCGCCGCGCCGCATCGCGATGGCCCTCGGCTACGTGGTCGACCTCCTCGCCGCCGTCCCCTCGGTGGTCTTCGGCCTCTGGGGCGCGACCGTCCTGGCGCCGATGGTGCAGCCCTTCTACCTCTTCCTCAACGTGAACATCGGCTGGTTCCCGCTCTTCGGCGGCCAGGCGTCGGGCACCGGCAAGACGATCCTCACCGCCTCGGTGGTGCTGGCCGTCATGGTCATCCCGATCATCACCGCGGTCTGCCGCGAGATCTTCCTCCAGGCCCCGCGCCTGCACGAGGAGGCGGCGCTCGCGCTCGGCGCGACCCGCTGGGAGATGATCCGCATGGCCGTCCTGCCCTTCGGCGCCCCGGGCATCGTCTCGGCCGCCATGCTCGGCCTCGGCCGGGCCCTCGGCGAGACGCTCGCCGTCGCGATGGTGCTCTCGCCCGCGACGGTCGTCTCCTTCCTCCTGCTGACCTCGCAGAACTCGAACACCATCGCCGCGAACATCGCGCTGCAGTTCCCGGAGGCGAGCGGAGTCGGCGTGAACGTCCTCGTCGCCTCGGGCCTCATCCTCTTCGTCATCACCCTCGTCGTGAACTCGGTCGCGCGGTTCATCGTCAACCGCCGCAAGGCCTTCTCGGGAGCCAACTGATGTCCGCCGCCACCTCGTCGATGCCCTTCTCGCTGCAGGCGGGCAAGCTGCCCAAGGGCACCCCCTGGATGCTGCTCGTCGGCAGCTGGGTCGTGTTCGCCGCCGTCTTCCTGATCCTCCAGGCGGCCGGCATGATGAACGACTTCAGCCTCGTCGGCGCGATCTTCTGGGGCACCGTCCTCTTCGACGTCGCCATCTACGTGGTCTCGCGCCTGGTCGAGGGCGGCCGCAAGGCTGTCGACCGCCTCGTGACCTCGCTGGTCGCGACCGCGTTCATCATCGCGCTGCTCCCGCTGATCTCCCTGCTCTACACGGTCGTCTCCAACGGAGTCGCGCGGTTCGATCCGCTCTTCTTCTCCTCGTCGATGCGCAACGTCATCGACGCGGGCGGCGGCGCGCTCCACGCGATCGTCGGCACGCTCGAGATCACGGCCATGGCCGCGCTGATCTCGGTGCCGATCGGCCTGCTCACCTCGATCTACCTCGTCGAGTACGGCCGCGGCCACCTCGCCCGGGCGATCACCTTCTTCGTCGACGTGATGACGGGCATCCCCTCGATCGTCGCGGGCCTGTTCGCCTACGCGCTCTTCGCGCTGATCCTCGGCCCCGGCGTCCGGATGGGCTTCGCCGGCTCGATCGCCCTCGCCGTGCTGATGATCCCCGTGGTCGTCCGCTCGTCGGAGGAGATGCTGAAGCTGGTGCCGAACGAGCTGCGCGAGGCGTCCTACGCCCTCGGCGTGCCGAAGTGGCTGACCATCGTCAAGATCGTGCTGCCGACCTCCATCGCCGGGATCACGACGGGCATCACGCTCGCCATCGCCCGCGTCATCGGCGAGACCGCGCCGCTGCTGATCGTCGCCGGCTTCACCGCGTCGATGAACTACGACCTCTTCAGCGAGCGGATGATGACCCTCCCGGTCTTCGTCTACACGCAGTACGCGAACCAGGGCCCCGACGCCGAGGCGTTCCTCAACCGGGCCTGGACCGGCGCGCTGGCCCTCATCCTGATCGTCATGGCGCTGAACCTGGTCGCCCGCCTGATCGCGAAGATCTTCGCCCCCAAGCTCGGCCGCTGACACCCACCACTCGGCTCCGGCCGGAATCCCCGAAGGAAGCAATGTCCAAGCGCATCGAGGTCAACGACCTCAACGTCTACTACAGCCAGTTCCTCGCGGTGGAGGGCGTCTCGCTCGCCATCGAGCCCCGCACGGTCACCGCCTTCATCGGCCCGTCCGGCTGCGGCAAGTCGACCTTCCTCCGCACGCTCAACCGCATGCACGAGGTCATCCCCGGCGCGCACGTCGAGGGCGAGGTCCTGATCGACGGCAACAACCTGTACGGCCCGGGCGTGGACCCGGTGCAGGTGCGCCGCCAGGTGGGCATGGTCTTCCAGCGCCCCAACCCGTTCCCGACGATGTCCATCCGGGACAACGTGCTGGCCGGTGTGAAGCTCAACAACCGCCGCATCTCGAAGTCGGACGCGGACGCGCTCGTCGAGCGCTCGCTCCAGGGCGCGAACCTCTGGAACGAGGTGAAGGACCGCCTCGACAAGCCGGGCTCCGGCCTCTCCGGCGGCCAGCAGCAGCGTCTGTGCATCGCCCGTGCGATCGCCGTCTCCCCCGACGTCCTGCTGATGGACGAGCCCTGCTCGGCCCTCGACCCGATCTCGACCCTCGCGATCGAGGACCTCATCGAGGAGCTCAAGAACGACTACACGATCGTCATCGTGACCCACAACATGCAGCAGGCCTCGCGCGTCTCGGACCGCACCGCGTTCTTCAACATCGCGGGCACCGGCAAGCCGGGCAAGCTCATCGAGTACGACGACACCGCGACGATGTTCTCGCGTCCGTCCGTCCAGGCGACCGAGGACTACGTCTCGGGCCGCTTCGGCTGATCCGCCGCAGACGAGAGCGAGCCGCGTCCCTCCGGGGGTCGCGGCTCGTTCTCGTTCGACGTCCTGCACTCCGGGAACGAGAAGAGCCGCACCCCGTTCCCGGAGTGCGGCTCTTCTCGTGCTCAGGCCCTCAGGCGATGTCGATCGCCAGTATCGGATCGGTGGTCGGAGCCGACGAGCCGCCGGCGTCCTCGACGGTCACCGCGACGACTCCGCCCTCGGCGAGGCTCCCCTCGAGCGGAGCCACGGTGCTGCCCTCTCCCCCGTCGAACGTGCCCGCGGCGACGGGACCGGACGAGCCGATGTACCAGAGCTCGTAGGTCTTGTCCTCCGGCAGCGGCGCCAGGTCGTCCACCACGAGGGCGGAGCGGCCGAGCGAGCTCGACCAGACCAGCGTCGCCTGCTCGCCGGTGGCGACCGTGCCGGTCGTCTCCTGCGCGTCGGGGGCGCTGCGGATCTGCTCCAGAGCCGTCTGCTGCTGCGTCTGGCCGGGACCGGACGAGAGCAGCGGCGGGAGGGTCACTCCGCCGACCACGATCACCGCGGCGGCCGCAGCCGCCGAGAGGTAGACCGCGGGGCGGGCGAACCAGCGGCTCCGAGCGCGGTTCGCGGCGCTGCCGCCACCGTCCCGGCGAGCCGTCGGACCGCTCCGCTCGCCCTCGGAGGCGACGGGGACCAGGCGGGGCGCGGCGGGCGCCTCGTGGTCCTCGTCGGGCTCCTCCAGCGGCAGCTGCGGAGTGGTGGCGATGAGCGCCATCAGGTCGGCCTTGAAGCCCGGCGAGGGCTCCACGGCGGGTGCGTCGGCGACCAGCGCCTCGGCCACCTCGGCGAACGCGTCGGCCTCGCCGCGCGCCTCCGGGTGCTCGGAGAGGAAGCGCTCGTAGCGCTCCTGCTCCTCGGGCGTCAGGATGCCCAGTGCGTGACCCGCCGCGAGATCGCGCGGGTCGTCCATCCCGTCGGGGAGTCGCACATCGTTCACAGGGCCACCCCCATCTCTTCTCGAAGTCTGATCATTCCGTCACGCAGGCGTGTCTTGACGGTTCCCACGGGGCACTGCAGGATCCCCGCGATCTCGCTGTGCGAGTATCCGCCGTAGTAAGCGAGCTGCAGCGCCTGCCGCTGCAGTTCCGTCAGGCGGCCCATGGCGGCCGCGACCTTCTCGTGCTCGAGGGACACCTCCGCCTGCTCGGAGACCTGGTCGTAGTCGCGCCCGAGGTCTCGGATTCCGATGCGCATGTCCCGATCACGGCCGGCTTGAGCCGCGCGGACCCTGTCGATGGCCCTGCGGTGTGCCATCGTGAGGATCCAGGTCGTCGCGCTTCCTTTATTCGGAGCGAAACGCCCAGCGGTTTGCCAGATCTCGAGGAAGACCTCCTGGGCCACCTCCTCGGACTGGGAGCGGTCGACGAGCACGCGGATGATCAGGCCGAGGACCCGGCCCGCCATCTGGTCGTAGAGCGCGGCGAAAGCCGCCTGCTCTCCTCCGGCGATGCGCTCGAGGAGGACAGCCGCCTCCGTTGTGGTGTCGTCCGTCATCAGCCCCGCCTCGCCCGCGCCCGGGCTGAAAGATTCCGCGTCATCCAGAAGGCTGTCACGGCCAGGCCTGCTACGACGACCGACACCTCGATCGGATGCGTCACGAATCGGACATCCAGCGCCAAGGTGCCGATCGGCACGAGCGCCGGATCGCCCAGCCGGGGGGCCAGCCAGAGGGAGATCACAGCCACCGCCGCAGCGGTGATGCCCGGATAGCTGCGCGGGCGGAGGAGGACCCAGAGCCCGGCGAACAGGTCGAGGACCGCGAGGACGCGCATCACCGTGCCCTGCGAGAGCGAGACGCCCGCGGCGAACTGGGCGCCCTCCGCGTCGTCGACGCTCGGGGCGGCGAGGAGGTAGAGCGCGGCGACGACCAGCAGCCCTGCTCCCGCCCAGACGCGCGCGCCGATCCGGAGAGCTCTGCTGTTCTTCATTCCGCTGGCGCCTGTCTGTGGGGACTCGGGCGAGGATCGACTCCTCCTGGGCCCTCGCCTCGCGCACCGTGGCGGCGATGCGAGCAGAGAAGGGGCCGGACCGCAGAAACGCCTCTCGGCGCGAGGCCGCTCGAAGCGGCTATAAGTGGAGCCCGGGGTTACTGCGATCCGGCTTCCGCCAGTCTACCAAAGGCCTCCGCGGTGGCGGCGAGCGGCGTTCGCAGTGGGTGAACGCGGGTTGCGCGTCACTCCAGGGAGTCGCTCCTCCACAGCCGGGCGCAGCTCACGAGCTCGGCGGCGGTGGTCGAGAGGCGCAGCGCGCGGGTGGTCAGCTCGCTCGCCCGGGCGGGGTTCACCGGCTCCACGTCGTCGGCGACCGAGACGGCTCCGGAGGCGCTCACGCGGCAGAACGCCGCGGCGCGGTCCAGTGCCACCGCGAAGTCGCCGTCGAAGACGCCGCGGAGGATCCGGTCGGCCAGCTCGGTGATCTCGGCCGGCCCCGTGGGCGTGCTCGCTCCGGCGACCACCGGGTCGATCGTGGCGGAGAGCTCGACTCCGCGCTGGTAGAGGAAGCTCGTGCTCTCCGGGTCCTGCCGGATGACCAGCCGCAGCAGGTAGATCCGCCACAGCGCACCCGGCAGGCTCGCCGCGCTGGAGCGCGCCCAGAGCTCGGCGAGGGCGTCGATGCCGTTGTGGTCGGTGTACTCGACGAGGCGGTCGATGACCACCGGGTCCGGGTCGTTCCGGACGCGGCTCAGCAGCGCGATCGCGGTCTCGTGGGCGACGCGGCTGATCTGCGCCGGGTCCTCTCCTCCCTGGAACGCCTCGAAGACGTGGGAGGGGAACTTGGTCGGCTTGTGGAAGCCGTCTGTCATGGGGCCGCCTTCCGCGGTCGTGCGCGCGGACGCTCTCGCGCTCGCGCTCCGTAGGGGGTTCGAGGAGGGTAACGCCCGCGGCTGGGCGGGTATGCCCGCGCGGAGGACGCGGACCGCTCCGGAATAGTCCGGCTGCTCGGCGCCGCACCTGCTCCGGGGGCGCCGACGGCCCGCTACCCTGGAGCGCGCGGGCCTCTAGCTCAGTTGGCAGAGCAGCGGACTTTTAATCCGCGGGTCGTCGGTTCGAGCCCGACGGGGCCCACCACCCGCTCGCCTGGTCGCGCTTTCCGGACAGTGCCAGGGCGCGGACAGGTCGCACCACTACCGTGCAGGAGTGCTGACCTTCCTCCGCGCTCTTCTGCGGCGGCCGCGGCTGTGCGAGGCGTGCCGCGTCCGGCCGGCCCGCCGCCGCGATCCGTTCTGCTCGACGGACTGCGCGAAGACGTACTACCTCTACCTCTGACGCCCCGTCCGGGCCCCGGCAATCCGCGACGGCGTCACTCGTGGCAGAGCGACCACACCTCGTCCGGGTAGTCGCGCACCTTTTCGCCGACGAGGAGGCGCCAGCGGCCGTCCTGGTGCTCGAGCAGGCGTCCGGTGACGACCTCCGAGAGCCAGTCGGAGTCGATCCGGTACCAGCGGACGAGGCGGACGGTCGTCGCGGTGTGCGAGACGCGAGACGTCATCGCGGGAGTCCCTTCTCGACGAGGGAGCGGGGTGCTGGGATCAGCGGAGCGTTCGACGGGCGAACGAGGGGTGACCCGCGCCGAGACGACTCCCTTGTCGACCGGCCGGGAGACTGCGGCGGGCGTCCGGCGCACCGGATGCCAGGAACTCTAGACGACCGCGCTGGCGGTGTCTGTCCCGGCGCCGGTCACAGCGGAGCGGCCCCGTTCAGCATGCTCAGAGCTGAACGGTGCAGCCGGCCGAGCGCGCCTGCCGGAACGCCGCCGCCTCGCGGGTGCGGGAACGCAGTCTCCTCGCTCGGCGGCGGAGGAGCCGCTCGCTCGGGCCGAAGGCACCGGATTCGAGGAGCTGGCGGAGCGAGAGGGTCACCTGCCGGGCCAGACGGGGATCGATGCGGCCGGGGATCCGGATCGCGTCGATGAGGTCGAGGGCGGTGCGCGTGGTGCGGGAGATCGCCATGACCGAACCCTAGGGACGCCGGGCTCCGGTGTGCGCGCCCCGGACGGGGGCGCCGACGGGGACTGATGCTCAGCCCCGCGGCGCCCCGGCGGGATCAGTCGTGCCCGTTGCTGCCGTCGCCGCGGCCCGTGGAGGACTGCAGGCGGTCGATGTGCTCGGAGGCCTGGGCCTTGGTGAGGTCGGCGGGGAGGGTCTCGCCCGCTTCGCGCGCGAGGGTGTCGAGGTAGCTGCGCTGCGGGCCGGTCATCGGCTCGTCGCCGGTGACCCAGTCGGACGGGTCCTTGCTGGCGCTGGTGTCGCTGCCGTCGTCGGCACGGGCGCCGAGGACGTCGCCCTCGGTCTTGACATCGGGATCGGTGGTGTTGTCATCGCTCATGGTGCGACCGTACGCCCGACCACCGACGCCGACGAGGGCTTGCGGAGCGGCGCCGTGCGCCCCGCTTCACGAGCCGAGCAGCGCGTGCGCGACCGTGAAGATGACCAGGCCGGCCAGGGAGCCGACGACGGTGCCGTTGATCCGGATGAACTGGAGGTCCTTCCCGACCTGGAGCTCGAGCTTCTCGGACGTCTCGCGCGGGTCCCAGCGGTGGATCGTGTCGCCGATGATGCTGGCGATGTCGGTGCGGTAGCGGTCGACCAGGTTCGCCGCCACCGAGCCGATCCAGGAGTCGACGGTCGCCGCGAGGCCGGCGTCGGTCGAGAGCCGGCGGCCCAGATCGACGACGATCGACTCGATACTGCCGCGCAGCGGGCTCGCCGGGTCGTCCATCGCGCCGAGGAGCGAGGCCTTCGTCGCCTCCCAGGCGTCCCCCGCGAGCTCGCGGACGCGCGGGCTGTCGAAGGCGCGGTTCTTGATCTCCTCGACGCGGGCGATCAGGTCGGGATCGGTGCCCAGATCCTGCGCCAGCGTGGCGAGGTAGCCGTCGATCGCGATCCGGAACGGGTGCACCTGGTCCTCGCGCACCGCCGCGACGAAGACGAGAGCCTCGCGGTACAGCCGCTCGTCCACCGCCCGGCTGACCGCGGAGGGCAGCCAGCTCGGCAGGCGGCCGCTGACCATGCGGGTGAAGCTCTGCGGGTTCGCGGTCAGCCACTCCTCCGCCTGCTCGACCAGCGTGTCCACGAGGCGCCGGTGGTGGCCGGCCTCGACCACGCTGCCCACCAGCGAGCCCAGCGGCGGGCCCCACTGCGGGTCGAGGAGGTGGCGCCGCGCCAGCGCCTCGATCACGCGCTGCACATCGGAGTCGTCCAGCAGGGCGATCGCCGAGCGGACGGCCGCCGCGCTCTCGCCGCCGACACGGTGCGCGTTCTCCGGCTCGGCGAGCCAGAGCCCCGCCCGCCGGGCGATCCCGAAGGAGTCGAGCTTCTCGCGCACGATGGCGCCGCGGAGGAAGTTCTCCTCGACGAACTGCGCAAGGCTCGCGCCGATCTCGTCCTTCTTGGTCGGGATGATCGCGGTGTGCGGGATCGGCAGGCCCAGCGGCCGCCGGAACAGCGCGGTCACGGCGAACCAGTCGGCGAGCGCGCCGACCATCCCGCCCTCGCTCGCGGCCCGGACCCACTGCAGCCACGGGTAGCGCTCCTGCAGGGCGAACGACACGGCGAAGACGACGGCCATCACCACGAGCAGGCCCGTGGCGAGCCGCTTCATCCGGACGAGGGCGACGCGCTTGGCCTCGTCGTCGCGCCCCACCGCCGCGAGGGAGGTCATGACGCGGTGGGGAACCCCTCGTGGCGGATGCCCCACGCGACGGTCCACTCCTCGCCCGGCTCGAGCCAGCGCAGGCCCTGCCCGCTGTTGAACGCCTCGGCCGGAGCGGTCATCGGCTCCACGGCGATCGCGGTCTTCACGTCGTCGCCGTCGGGGAAGATCCGGGTGATGAAGACCTGGATGAAGTTGTGCGAGGCGTCGGCCCAGAGGAGCACGCGGCGCCCGTCGGCGGCGCGGAGGCCGTGCACGCTCTCACCGTCGACCATCCGGACGTCGGCCCAGGCGTCGTCGAGCTCGAGGTCGCCGATGCGGCGGCCGGAGCGGAGGTCCCACTCGGTGCCCTCGACCGGCTTCTGCACGGTGGGGTTGAGGCGCTCGTCGACCTCGATGTGCACCGCCGCGTCGACGGTGATCTCGAGCTCGTCGGTCGGCACGTCGCCGATGGCGAGGAAGGGGTGCGTGCCGATGGCGACGGGTGCCTCGTCGGCTCCGACGTTGACGACGCGGTGGACGACCTTCAGCCCGTCGGCCTGCAGCTCGTAGCGGACCGAGGTCTCGAGGTGGAACGGGTAGCCCGCCTGCGGAACGACCGGCGCGGCCAGCTCGACGAAGGAGGGGCCCTGGTCGACGAGGCGGTACGGGGTGCTCACCAGGAGGCCGTGGATGGCGTTGTGGTACTTCGGCTCGGTGATCGCGAGCTGGAGCGTCTCGCCGCGGTGGTGCCAGCGCCCGTCCTTCACGCGGTTGGGCCACGGCATCAGGACGATGCCCGAGCCGAACGGCGGGACGGTGCTCTCCGGGTAGGAGGCGGTGATCTCCACTCCGTCGACCGAGAGGTGGCGCAGCGCTGCGGCCACCTCCGTCACGACGGCGTGCAGGGTGCGTCCCTCGGCGGTGAGGTCGAGGGAGAACTGGCGCCCGGTGGCGGGAGCGGGGGTGAAGTCGGCCATTCCTCGATCCTACGGACTGACGCGCTCGCCGAGCGCCCGGCAACGGGTGACCGCGAGCCCCGCCTCCTCCAGAGCGGCGACCAGTCCGTCGGCGGCTCCCGCACCCGTGAGCAGACGGTCGAACTCGTCGGGAGCGGCGACCCGGCCGAGGTCGACCACTCCGAGCTTCGAGGAGTCGGCGACCACGACCCTGCGGGTCGCCGCCTGCAGCATCCGGCGCTTCAGGGTCGCCTCGGGGAGGTTGACGTTGGTGACGCCGGCTTCGGGGTGCACGCCGGTGCAGCCGATGAAGGCGATGTCGGCGCGGATCCGCTCGAGCATCTCGGACGCGAGCGGCTCGACCAGCGAGTGCTGCAGCGGCCGCAGAGTGCCCCCGGTGACGACGACGGTGAAGCGCGGGATGGCCGGCTCGAGCGCCAGAGCCGTGGAGAGGCCGTTCGTGATCACCGTGACGTCGCGAAGCTCCTCGCGAGCCACGAGCGCGTGCGCGATGGCGAGCGGTGTGGTGCCCACGTCGAGCACGATGCTCTGCCCGGAGGAGACGGAGGCGGCGGCCTCGCGGCCGATCGCGGCCTTCTCGTCGGAGGCGGCGCTCAGGCCCTCCTCGAGCGAGCGCTCGCCGGTGGGCCTCGGCGCGGGGATCGCCCCTCCGCGCACCCGCTGGAGGACGCCCTCGCTCGCCAGCAGTGCGAGATCGGAGCGGACGGTGACGACCGAGACCCCGAGCATGTCGGCCATCGGGGCGACCCCGACGAAGCCCGAGCTCTCGGCGGCCAGGCGCAGCCTCAGCCGGCGCTCGATCGCCGACGTGGACTCCTGCTCGCCGTCCGTCCTCATCCGCCCATCGTGCCCGCGGTCGAGCGGACTTGTCAAAGAGAAAACCAGCTTTCCTTTTCGAAGGTGCGGCCCTAGTCTGACTCCTGTCATGAACGAAGCGATCACCCTCTCCGCCGGCGTCGTCAAGCGCCCGCACACGCTGGCCGACGGCCGCGAGCTCCTCTACTTCGACGACGCCGACACGACGCTCCCCCCGGAGCGCGCCGCCGACGCCCGCCACCTCGACCCCCGCCCCGCCACCGCGCGGATGCGCCAGGACGTGCTGACCGGCGAGTGGGTCTCCATCGCCGCGTCGCGCCAGAACCGCGTGTTCCTGCCGCCGGCCGAGCTCGATCCGCTCGCTCCGGCGTCGCCGACGAACCCGTCGGAGGTGCCCAGCCGCTACGACGTCGCCGTCTTCGAGAACCGCTCCCCCTCCTTCGGCCCGCTCCTCGAGGACGCGGACGCGCCCGCCTCGCTGGAGGACCTGCGCACCCTCGGGCTCGGCCGGACGCTGACCAGCGTCGGCCGCTGCGAGGTCGTCTGCTTCAGCCCCGAGCACGAGGGCTCGTTCGCCACGCTCAGCGCCTCCCGCGCCCGGACCGTGGTCGAGGCCTGGGCCGACCGCGTGGGCGCCCTCTCGGCCCTTCCCGGCGTGCAGCAGGTCTTCCCGTTCGAGAACCGCGGCGAGGCGATCGGCGTCACGCTGCACCACCCCCACGGGCAGATCTACTCCTACCCCTACGTCACGCCGCGCACGACCCGTCTGCTCGCCTCGCTCGACAGCTACGGGCCCTCGATGTTCGCCGACGTCCTCGCCTTCGAGCAGGCCGGCGAGCGCGTCCTCCTCCGCGGCGAGCACTTCACCGCGTTCGTGCCGTTCGCCGCACGCTGGCCCGTCGAGGTGCACCTCCTGCCGCACCGCCACGTCCCGGACCTGGCGGCGACCACCCCGGAGGAGCGCGACGAGCTCGCGACGATCTACCAGCGCCTGCTCCGCGGCATCGACGCCCTCTACGACACCCCGACGCCCTACATCGCCGCCTGGCACCAGGCCCCGGTGCACGAGCGCCGCGACGAGGTGCGCCTGATGCTCCAGATCACCTCGCCCCGCCGCGCCGAGACGAAGCTCAAGTACCTCGCGGGGAGCGAGGCCGCGATGGGGGCCTGGATCGGCGACATCGCCCCGGAGACGAGCGCCGCGGCCCTGCGCGCCGCCATCGAACGGGCCGACGCGGCCGTGCTCGAGGCCGGGATCGCCCAGCGCCCCGACGCGGCCCTGCCGGTCGCCGCGCACAGCGACGACTCGCTGCCCGACGGCGCCGCCACTCCCGCAACGACCGCCGCCGACATCGCCGAGGAGAACCGATGACCGCCGCTCCCGCCTCCCTGACCGCCGTCGCCGAGAGCGCGGCCGCCGCCTTCGAGCGCACCTTCGACCGGCCCGCAGCGGGCGTCTGGGCCGGCCCCGGTCGTGTGAACCTGATCGGCGAGCACACCGACTACAACGACGGCTTCGTCTTCCCCTTCGCCATCGACCGCGCCACCGCGATGGCCGTCGCTCCGCGGGAGGACCGCCTGATCAGGATCAGCAGCGCCTTCTCGCCCGAGGTGATCGAGGTCGCCCTCGACGAGCTCGGCCCCGGCGCCGTGACCGGCTGGTCGGCCTACCCGCTCGGCGTGGTCTGGGCGCTCACGGAGTACGGCGTCGACCTGGGCTCCCGCTCGGGCTTCGACGCGTACGTCGACTCCGACGTGCCGGTCGGCGCGGGGCTCTCGAGCTCGGCGGCGCTGATGTGCGCGATGGCCGTCGCCCTCGACGAGCTCTGGGACCTCGGCTTCGACCGCGCGACGATGGCCCGCGTCGGCCGCCGCGCCGAGAACGTCGCGGTCGGCGCCCCCACCGGGATCATGGACGAGTCCGCCTCCCTCTTCGGGGAGCGCGACGCCGCGGTGTTCCTGGACTGCCGCAGCCTCGACACCGAGGTCATCCCCCTCGGCTTCGAGGAGGCCGGGCTCGTCCTGCTCGTCGTCGACACCCGCGTCGAGCACGCTCACGCCACCGGCGGCTACGCCGAGCGGCGCGCCTCCTGCGAGCTCGGCGCCGCGACCCTCGGCGTGCCGTCGCTCCGCGAGCTGACGGTCGACGACCTGCCGCGCGCCGAGGAGCTCCTCGACGACGTCACCTACCGGCGGGTGAAGCACGTCGTGACGGAGGACGCCCGCGTGCTCGAGACCGTCCGCACCCTGCGCGAGCACGGCCCGCGGGCGATCGGCGATCTGCTCGACGCCGGCCACGTCTCCCTCCGCGACGACTTCGAGATCTCGGTGCCCGAGCTCGACACCGCCGTCGAAGCGGCGCGCGGCGCCGGAGCGATCGGCGCCCGGATGACCGGTGGCGGCTTCGGCGGCTCCGCGATCGCCCTCACTCCGGTGGAGAAGGAGGAGGAGGTCCGCGCCGCGGTCCTCGCCGCCTTCGCCGAGAAGGGCTTCACGACTCCGGAGCTCTTCCTGGTCACGGCCGCGGACGGCGCGGGCCGCGTGCTCTGACCCTGCTCTCGTCGACGCCCCCTGCGATCTCGGATCGCAGGGGGCGTTCGTCGTCGAGTCGGCGCTACGGCGCCGGATCCGGCGGGACGACGGCCCGCGCCTCTCCCCCGGTGACCCGCACCAGCTCGTCGAAGCCGGTCGGGTAGACGGTGTGCGCGTGCCCGGCCGCCGCCCAGACGACTTCGTAGGCGGCGAGGGCCGTGTCGACCACGGTGCGCAGCGGCGCGGGATGACCGACCGGCGCGATCCCGCCGATCGTCTGGCCCGTCGCGGACTTCACGTCGGCGGCCGGCGCCCGGGTGACCGATCCGCCCAGCTGCACGCCCAGCCAGGCGGTGTCGACGCGGTGGCCGCCGCTGGTCAGGACCAGCAGCGGCGCACCGTCGAGCAGGAACACCAGCGAGTTGGCGATCTGGCCGACGTCGACGCCCAGCGCCTCTGCCGCCAGCGCGGCCGTCGACGCGGCCGAGTCGAGCCAGCGCACGACCGGATGCACACCGTGCCGGTCGAGGTCGGCGAGGACGCGGTCGACGGCCGGGTGGCTCCGTTCGCTCATACCGCCGAGGCTAGCGCCCCGGCCGGGCTCACTTCTCGAACGTGGACGCGTCGATCACGAAGCGGTAGCGGACGTCCGAGGCGAGGACGCGCTCGTAGGCCTCGTTGATCTGCGAGGCCGAGACGACCTCGACCTCGCTCGCGATGCCCTTCTCGGCGCAGAAGTCGAGCATCTCCTGGGTCTCGCGGATGCCGCCGATGCCCGAGCCCGCGAAGGACCGGCGGGCGCCGAAGAGCGTGAACACGTGCAGCGGCAGCGCCTCGGCCGGAGCGCCCACGTTCACCATCGTGCCGTTGCGGCGCAGGAGTCCCAGGTAGGCGTCGAGGTCGAGGGGCGCGCTGACCGTGTTGACGATCAGGTCGAAGGTGTTCGCGAGATCGGTGAAGGTCGCCTCGTCGCGCGTCGCGTAGTAGTGGTCGGCGCCCAGGCGGAGGCCGTCCTCCTTCTTGCTCAGGGTCTGCGAGAGCACGGTGACCTCGGCGCCCATCGCGTGCGCGAACTTGACGGCCATGTGCCCGAGCCCGCCGAGGCCGACGACGGCCACGCGCTTGCCGGGGCCCGCCTCCCAGTGCGAGAGCGGCGAGTAGGTGGTGATGCCCGCGCACAGCAGCGGAGCGGCGGCCTCGTAGGGGATCGACTCCGGGACGCGGAGCACGAAGTCCTCGACGACGACGACGTGCGTGGAGTAGCCGCCCTGGGTGATGGTGCCGTCGCGGTCGACGGAGGCGTAGGTGCCGGTGTTGCCCTTCAGGCAGTACTGCTCCTCGCCCGCGAGGCAGTTCTCGCACTCGCGGCAGGAGTTCACCATGCAGCCGACGCCGACGCGGTCGCCGACGGAGTGCTTGGTGACCTCGGAGCCGACCTCGGCGACGACGCCGACGATCTCGTGGCCGACGGTCAGCGGGTACGCCACCGGACCCCAGTCGCCGCGGACGGTGTGGATGTCCGAGTGGCAGATGCCGGAGTAGGCGATCTCGATGAGCACGTCGTGCGGTCCGACGTCGCGGCGCTCGATGGTGGTGGGGACGAGCGGCTCGGTCGCGGAGGGAGCGGCGTAGGCGGTGACGGTGAGCATGGGTTCTCCTCGTGGGGCGGGGCGCGCTCCGAGGACGTGTCCGACGGGGTGGGGGACGCGAGAGCGCCCGGCCACGCTACCGGCAGGCGACTGGACGTCGCCCCCGAGCGCGGTCCGGCGAGGGTCCCGTGGCGAGGAACCGGTCAGCGCAGGGCGCGCTCGGCCGCCGTCACCACGTTGTGGATGAGCATCGCCCGCGTCATCGGGCCGACGCCTCCGGGGACCGGCGAGAGCCAGCCCGCGACCTCCGAGACCTCCGGAGCGACGTCGCCGGTCAGCTTCGCCCGGCCCGTCTCGGGGTTCTCGACCCTCGTGATGCCCACGTCGAGCACGGCGGCGCCGGGCTTCACCCAGTCGGCGCGGATGAGCCCGGGCACGCCCACGGCCGCCACCACGATG
Source organism: Rathayibacter sp. AY1B6 (assembly GCF_002932755.1). Taxonomy (NCBI): domain Bacteria; kingdom Bacillati; phylum Actinomycetota; class Actinomycetes; order Micrococcales; family Microbacteriaceae; genus Rathayibacter; species Rathayibacter sp. AY1B6. The sequence continues at coordinate 58,802 of NZ_PSWL01000016.1, read as the reverse complement.
TCGGCGCGGCGCACCTCCGCGGCGAGATCGGCCGTGCGGGAGTGGGTGAGAGTCACGGTGGCGTCGAGGCCCTTCCGCGTGAGCAGGAGCCCGAGCGGACGGCCGACGGTGAGCCCGCGGCCGATGACGACGACGTGCCTGCCCGAGGTCGGGATCCCGTGGCGCTGCAGCATCTCGACGATGCCGTTCGGCGTGCAGGGCAGCGGACTGTCCAGCTCGCCCTCGACGCCGAGCACCAGGCGGCCCAGGTTGGTGGGGTGCAGGCCGTCGGCGTCCTTGTCCGGATCCATCAGCTCGAGCATCGCGTTCTCGTCGATGCCCTTCGGCAGCGGGAGCTGGATGATGTACCCGGTCACGGCCTCCGAGTCGTTGAGCTGCCGGATGGCGGCGCGGATGTCGTCCGCCGACGCGGTCGCCGGGAGGTCCACGCGGATCGACTCGATCCCGACCTCCGCGCAGTCGCGGTGCTTGCCCGCGACGTACGAGCGGGAGGCGGGGTCGTCCCCCACCAGCAGCGTGCCGAGCCCGGGCACGACGCCCCGTTCGCGCAGAGCGGCGACCCGCTCCGCGATCTCCGTCTTGACAGCGGTCGCCGTCGCGACGCCGTCGAGTACCTGTGCCGTCATCGCGGTCTCCTCGGTCGTGGCGCGGCGGAGGGGGGGCGGTGCCCCGGCCTCCGCCGCGCGGGTGGTGCAGCGGATCGACTACAGCCCGGGGTAGAGCGGGAAGTCGTCGGTGAGGCGGGCGACCCGGCCGCGCAGCGCCTCGAGGTCGGCCGAGGGCTTGAGCGCCTCGGCGATGACGTCGGCGACCTCGGTGAACTCCGTGTCGCCGAAGCCGCGGGTCGCGAGCGCCGGCGTGCCGATGCGCAGGCCCGAGGTGACCATCGGCGGGCGGGGGTCGAACGGCACGGCGTTGCGGTTGACCGTGATGCCGACCTCGTGGAGGCGGTCCTCGGCCTGCTTGCCGTCCAGAGGCGAGTCGCGCAGGTCGGCGAGGACGAGGTGGACGTCCGTGCCGCCGGTCAGGACGTCGATGCCCTCGGCTTTCGAGTCGGCCGCCGTGAGGCGCTCGGCGAGGATTTGCGCGCCGCGGATGGTGCGTGCCTGGCGGTCGGCGAACTCGGGCTCGCCGGCGAGCTTGAACGCGGTCGCCTTCGCGGCGATCACGTGCATCAGCGGGCCGCCCTGCTGGCCGGGGAAGACGGCCGAGTTCAGCTTCTTGGCGTACTCCTGCTTCGCGAGGATGAGCCCCGAGCGCGGGCCGGCCAGCGTCTTGTGGACGGTGGTGGTCACGACGTCGGCGTAGGGCACCGGCGACGGGTGCAGCCCGGCCGCCACGAGGCCGGCGAAGTGGGCCATGTCGACCCAGAGCTTCGCGCCGACCTCGTCGGCGATGGCGCGGAACGCCTCGAAGTCGAGCTGACGGGGGTAGGCGGACCAGCCGGCGATGAGCACCTGCGGGCGGACCTCGAGGGCCTTCTCGCGGACCGCGTCCATGTCGATCCGGAAGGTCTGCGGGTCGACGCCGTACGCGGTCGCGTTGTAGAGCTTGCCCGAGAAGTTCAGCTTCATGCCGTGGGTCAGGTGGCCGCCGTGCGCGAGCTCGAGGCCGAGGATGGTGTCTCCGGGCTGCACGAGGGCGGCGAGCGCCGCGGCGTTGGCGGAGGCTCCGGAGTGCGGCTGGACGTTGGCGAACTCGGCACCGAAGAGGGCCTTGGCCCGGTCGATCGCGAGCTGCTCGGCGATGTCGACGTACTCGCAGCCGCCGTAGTAGCGGCGTCCGGGGTAGCCCTCGGCGTACTTGTTGGTCAGGACGGAGCCCTGCGACTCGAGGATCGCGCGCGGCACGAAGTTCTCGCTCGCGATCATCTCGAGGTAGCCGCGCTGGCGGTCGAGCTCCTGCTGGAGCACGGCGGCGATCTCGGGGTCGACCACCGACACGGGCTGGTCGAACGAGGCGGCGACGCCGGGGCTGGCGGGGGAAGAGGACACGGACGCTCCTTGGCTGGGAAACGGAAGGGGCCCGGCAGGTCGCGGCGGCGCGACACGGCTCGTTCGGGCGACCCGATCTACGGTATCCGTTCCAGCCCAGGCGTGCGGCGGGAAAAGTGTCCGGGGCGCTGCCCCGGAGGAGGTGCCGCTCCCTGATGGTCACCCATCCGAACGCCAGTCGCGGCGGCCTCACTCTAGCAAGGGGGCAGAGTGGCGCGGGAGACGCGCCACTCTGACGAGGGCCGCTCGGGTCCGTGCGACGATCCCTCGGTCGGCGCCGGTGCGGGGCCGGTGAGGAGGGCGCCGCAGTGGCATCTCGACGCGGCTCCGAGCGCATCGATGATCGGAGCGACAGCGAGCTCCTCGCGCTGGTCCGGAAGGGCCGCACGGACGCCGTGTCCGAGCTCTGGCGCCGGCACTCCGCGGCCGGCCGCACCGTGGCCCGGGCGTGGGCGAGCAGCTCCGATCCCGACGACCTGGTGTCGGAGGCGTTCCTCCGCGTCCTCCGGGCCGTCGAGAGCGGCGGCGGACCCGAGGGCGCCTTCCGCCCCTACTTCTTCACCGCCGTCCGCAACGTCGCGGGGTCCTGGGCCCGGCGGGGCCGGCACGAGCGGCCGTTCGACGAGGCCGACCGCGCCCTCCCCTCCGCGGGCCCCGATCCCGAGGCGCACGCCCTCGCCGCCCTCGAGCGGGACCTGGGCGCGCGCGCGTTCCGGACGCTGCCGCCGCGCTGGCAGGAGGTGCTCTGGTACACGGAGGTGGAGGGCCTGTCCCCCGCCGCCGCCGCGCCGCTGATGGGGCTGCGGCCCAACGCGGTCGCAGCGCTCGGGGTCCGGGCGCGGGAGGGGCTGCGCTCCGCGTGGATCCGGGAGCACGTGGCGGACGCCTCGGCGACGGGCGAGTGCGAGTGGGTGCTCGAGCGGGCGGGGACGCACGCGCGAGGACGTGCGCCGGCCCGCGACAGGCGCCGCATCGACCGGCACCTGGAGGGGTGTCTCTCCTGCCGCGAGGCGCTGTCGGAGGCCGAGAGCACCGCGCGCCGCCTCGCCTCGGTGCTGCTGCCGCTGACCGCCGGAGTGAGCGGTGCGGCCGCCTGGGCGGCGGGCGGAGGCTCCGGCGCGGCCGCCGGTCCGCTGCCGAGCGCGGTCCGGGCGTCGAGAGCTGTCCGGGCGTCGGGAGCGGGCAGCGGAACGGGCGTGGTCGTCGCCGCGTCCGCTGCGGCGGCACTCGCGGTCGCGGGAGTCGTCGGGACGGCACTGCTGCTGTCGGGGAGCGGGAACGGGGCGGTCGTGGCGGCGATGGACGCCGCCACCCGGGAGGACGAGGGCGGAACGGCCGAGACACCTGCGCCGACGGCGAGCGGAGGAGCGACGGCGAGCGGAGGAGCGACGGCGAGCGCCGACGGGTCGGAGACCGACCCGTCGGCCGCGGACCGCGCGAGTGCAGGAGGGGACGGCGTTCCGGCGGGGCGGTTCAGCGACTCCGGCTCCGCTCCGAGGAGCACGGTGCCGGCCGGGGACGGAGGGCACGATGCCGGAGCGACGCGCGCGACCCTCGGGAGGACGGGACGCCCGCCGCAGTGGGAGTCGTCCCCCGATCCTGTCGGCGCACCGGCGTCGAGTGGGATCGAGGCGGACGCCTCACCGGCTCCTGCCGCGGACCCGGATCGCCCTGCCGCGACCGGCAGCGCGGCACCGGCGCCCTCCCCCGCCGTCACCGCGGCTCCGACACCCTCCGGGTCGCCGGGGGTCGCGACCGGGAGCTCCGCGCCGAGCCCGGTCGGCACCGGCCCGAGCCTGCCCTCCGGTCCGGTCCGGCCCTCCGTCCCGAACACGACTCCCGCACCGGGCACTCCGGCTCCGGCACCGGGCACTCCGACTCCGGTCGCGACCCGGGCGCCGAGCACATCCGGTCCGGTCGCGACTCCTGCGCCGAGCGCTCCGACACCGGTCGCGACTCCGGCTCCGGGCACTCCGGCTCCGGTCACCACTCCCGCACCGAGCACCCCGACACCGGCGCCGACGACTCCGCGGACCCCCGCGGCTCCCGTCGGAACTCCGGCGCCCGCACCGACCGCGACACCTGCACCACCCGCCGCGGCCGCGCCGACCCTCGCACTCGACACCGACGGCCGGCTGCTGCCCGATGCCCGCGGCACCGCCGCGCCCGGCGCCGAGGTGATCCTCGAGGACGCCTCCGACGGACGCCGCTGGGGATCCGCCACCGCCGACGCCGCCGGCTCCTGGACAGTGCCGGCGCTCCCCCTCCCCGCCGGCACGACCGCGGTGCTGGCGCGCACCGCCGCAGGAGTCAGCGCCCCCGAGACGGTCGACCTGCGCGCTCCGGTGCTCCTCGCCCGGGCCGCATCGAGCGGGGGCGCGGTCGGCGTGCTCGTGCTCGCCGACCCCGACGCGGACGGCCTCGACCTCCTGGTCGACGGCGAGCAGGTGCGATCCCTCGCTCCCGGTGCCCCCGTCCTCGCTGCGACCCTGCAGGTCGGCCCCGGGAGGCACGCGATCGGGGTCCGCTACTCCTCCCCGGCCGGGCGGACGGGACCCGTCGCCGCCGTGTCGGTCGACGCGGGCTGAGGCGCGCGGACCGCCCCGTGCCCCACCGTTATCCTGGGCGGATGCAGCCCGAACCCGCCGCGTCCGCGACTCCCCGGCCCGCCTCCGCGAGCACCCGTCCGACGGGCAGCGACGCCGCGTGGTCCGGCACCCGGCCCACGGGCAACCACTGGACCCTCACGTTCGCCTGCCCCGACCAGCCCGGCATCGTGCACGCCGTGTCCGGCGCCGTCGTCCAGGCCCGCGGCAACATCACCGAGAGCCAGCAGTTCTCGAGCGCCGACACCGGCCGCTTCTTCATGCGCCTGCAGGTGGAGTCGCCGATCAGCCGCGAGGAGTTCGCGGCCGCGCTGCTGCCGATCACCGAGCACTACGGGATGACCTGGCGCCTCGATGTCGTCGGCCGACCGCTGCGCACCCTCGTCCTCGCCTCCACCGCCGCGCACTGCGTCAACGACCTGCTCTTCCGCCAGCGCGCCGGGCAGCTCGCGGTGGACATCCCGATGATCCTGTCCAACCACGGCAGCCTCCGCGACCTCGCCGAGTTCTACGGCGTGCCCTTCGAGTCGCGACCCGTGGTCTCGCCGGAGTCGAAGCGCGGGTTCGAGGAGCGCGTGCTGGAGGTCGTCGAGGAGCACGACGTCGAGCTCGTGGTCCTGGCGCGCTACATGCAGATCCTCTCCCCCGAGCTCTGCGCGCGCCTGGCCGGCCGCGCCATCAACATCCACCACTCGTTCCTGCCGGGCTTCAAGGGCGCGAACCCCTACAAGCAGGCGCACGCCCGCGGCGTCAAGCTGATCGGCGCGACCGCGCACTTCGTCACCAGCGACCTCGACGAGGGGCCGATCATCGAGCAGAACGTGGTGCGCGTGGACCACTCGCACTCGGTCGCCCAGCTCGTGGCGATCGGGCAGGACGAGGAGAGCCGCACGCTCACGCAGGCGGTCAAGTGGTTCGCGGAGGACCGGGTGCTCCTCGACGGGGCCCGCACCATCATCTTCCGCTGACCTCCGGCGGCTAGTGTGGTCGGCGTGAATCGAGCAGGAGCGGACACCGCGGGCACCGACATCAGGATCGGCCCGAACGCGATCCTCCGCTTCCTCCTGGAGCTCGTCGCGCTGGCGACCTTCGCCCTCTGGGGCTTCGCGTCGTGGGACCTCCCGTGGAACATCGTCCTCGGCATCGGCGCTCCGGTGGTCGCCGCGCTGATCTGGGCGCTCTTCCTCTCGCCGCGCGCTGTCCTCGCGATCGACGTCTACGGCCGTTCGCTGATCGAGCTGCTCGTGATGGGCGCCGCCGCGCTGGCGTGGCTGGACCTCGGCCAGCCGGTCGTCGCGATCGTCTTCGGCGTCCTCGCCGTCGTCTCCGGCGTCATCGCGGGACGCCGCTCCCTCTGAGCCGGACGTCGGCCGCCCAGGCGTGGCTCGCGCGCTCCTGATCCCGACCGCATCGCGAGCCGACCCGTCTCCGCCTCCCCTGCCCGGGAACGGCGAACGGCCGCCCCCGCCGCTCCAGGAGGAGCAGGGGGACGGCCGTGCGCGGCGGTCGCGGAGGACTACTCCGCGGCGCCCGCCTCACGCTGCGCCAGGGCGCGGCGTCGGAGGCCGGTGATCACAGCACCCGCACCGAGGAGGGCGAGGGCGGCGGCTCCGAGGAGACCACCGTCGAAGCCCGTCGACGGGAGGCCGCCGGCGCCGTGGCCGGGCGCGCCCGGTCCGGCGGTCGGCGTGGAGGTGGGCTCCCCCGGTCCGGCGGTGGGGCCGGCCGTCGGCGTCGCGGTCGGCTCCGGGGTGCCCGTGGGCTCCGGAGTCGCGGTCGGCGTCGGGGTGGGGGTGACCGCCTCGGTGACGTCGACGCTCACGAGCGTCGCGAGTCCCGAGTCGGTGTAGGCGACACGGCCGAGGTAGCGGGCCGGGCCCGCCAGGTTCGACCAGGAGACCGCGTACGCGATCGGCTCGCCCTGCACCGCGTCGACCACGCCGGGGTCGGCGCTCAGCGAGCCGAGACCGTTCTCCGGAGTGATGACGAAGCTGCGGAAGTCGAACGTGACGGTCGGGGATCCCGGAGCGGTCGAGTAGACATCGGCCTGGACCGTGTACTCGCCCGGGGCGGGGTCGGCGATGTCGACGCGCTCGTCGGCCGAGCCGGTCGCCGAGGTGAAGACCGTGTCGGTGCTCCCACTGGTGACGGTGAGGTCGAGGTCGGCCGCGTCGTCGAGCGAGTCGAGGTCGAAGCGGGCGAACTCGGCGCCCTCCGGCACGACGACGGTGGTCGTCAGCGACTTCCCCGTGGGGAGCGTCGCCGAGTGTCCGTCGGCGGCGGTAGCGTCCTCGGCGAGGACTCCCTCGGCGAGACCGCTCGCGGTGAGCGGCAGCGCGCCGGTGATGCCGGGCGTGACCGTCACCGTGCCGGTGCCGGTCGAGCCGGTGCCGGAGACCTCGTAGGGCGCGTCCAGGAGGACGGGGCGCACCGCGATCGGGCTGCGGACGTCGTGCTCCGCGCTCGCCCAGGTCAGGTTGCCGGTGGCGAACTGGTTGAGCGCCGCCGAGCCGGTGGTGAAGGAGACCGTGTACTCCGCCGTCTGGCCCGCACCCGTGAAGGAGAGGGTCGAGGGCGAGACGACGGTGTCGATGCCGGCGAGGCCGTCGACCGACGCGGTGTAGGTGCCTGCGCCGGTCGAGGTGACCGTGCGGGTCACGGTCTGCGTGCCCGCGAGGGCGCCGATCGCGATCGAGGCCTGGTTGAGGTCGGACGGGTCGATCGCGGCGATCGGGTCGATCACCGGGTTCGAGGTGAAGACGTAGCCGGCGCCCTTGAGGAAGGCGATCCAGTCCTCGGTGCCGCTCTGGTAGAGCAGTCCGGGGTCGAGGAACGCGGCCGGGTCGACGTGTCCGGCACCCTGGGCGAAGACGTCCTCGGACGCGGCGCCCGACTGGTCGACGCTGTCGTAGGCGGAGGTCATCATGGCCGACTTCACCGCGGACGGCGTGGCCTTCGGGGTCGCGCCGAGGATCAGCGCGCCGAGGCCCGCCACGTGCGGCGACGACATCGAGGTGCCGGACTCGAACGCGAAGGCGGGGTCGTCGCCCTCGGCGTTGAAGCTGTCGGCCAGGATCGCGACGCCGGGCGCCGTGAGGTCGGGCTTCAGCACGTCGGCGCCGTCCGCCTCAGCGGGTCCGCGCGACGAGAAGCCGGCGACCTGCGGGACGGGGATGGAGGCACCGGACGAGTTGCCCTCGGAGAGGTTCACGGTCGCACCGGCGGTGCCGGCGTAGGTCGTGATCGCCTGGTAGGCCTGCGAGTCGATCTGGATGCTGGGGACCGAGTGGTCGTCGACGTGCAGCGCGTTCGGGGTCGGGTTGAGCAGCAGCATGCCGATGCCGCCGGCCCGCTCGACCTCGGCCGACTTGGAGACGCGCGCGGTGACGCCCGCGGTGCAGGCGACGACCTTGCCCTTCACCTTGTCGGGGTCGAGGGTGCCGGTCTCGCAGATGGCGGGGTTCTCGGTGCCCGAGCGGACGACGTCGGCGCTGTTCACCAGCGGTCCGGTGACGTCCTCGTGGACCGAGATGGATCCTCCGACGAACTTCTGGCCGTCACCGAGGGTGGCGGTCGCCGTGTAGGTCGGGATCGAGGACGCGGCGACCGTGGTGTACCAGGGCGACGCGTGGTCGAGCGTGGAGGCGCCCGCACCGGAGTTGCCGGCCGAGGCCGCGACGAAGACGCCGGCGGCGGCGGCGTTGAGGAACGCCTCGTCGATCGCGGTCAGGGTCGAGGTGGCCGAGCCGCCGCCGATGGAGAAGTTGATGACGTCGACGCCGTCCTTGGTCGCGGCGTCGATGGCCGCGAGGATGCCCGCTCCGGAGCAGAAGTCGTCGTCGTCGGTGCCCTCGTCGGGTCCGTTCCAGCAGACCTTGTACGCGGCGACCTTGGCGGCCGGGGCGACTCCGGAGATCTTCCCGTAGTCGTAGCCGTCGACGCTCGCCTCGACGCCGTTGTTGCCGGCTGCCGTGCTCGCGGTGTGCGAGCCGTGTCCGTCGGCGTCGCGCGGGGAGCGGTACTCGGGGTTGTCCGTCGAGCCGACCTCCTCGTCCGCGAGGAACCAGCGTGCGCCGATGAGCTTCTGGTTGCACTCGTCGCCGTCCCACTGCTCGGAGGCGGGGAGCCCCGGCGAGCAGGAGCCGACGAAGGTTCCGCCGTCCGACTTCACGAAGGAGGTGGTGGTGCCGTCCGTGTAGGGGGCCGCTCCGGGCGAGGTCGCCAGGGGCGCGCCCGCGAAGGAGGGGTTCTCGGGCGCGATGCCGGAGTCGATGACGCCGACGACGACGCCTTCGCCCGCCTTGTCGATGCCGCCCAGCTTCTGCCAGACGCCGTTCTCGCCCTCGAGGCCGAGGAAGTCGGTGGAGCGCTGCTGTCCGGTGTCGGGCACCGGGATGCCGGCGGCGGCCGCGGCGAGCGGCGAGGCCTGCTCGGCGCGGTCGACCTTCAGGTTCTCGACCTTGCGCACCTGGGCGACGTCGCGGCGGCTCGCGAGCTCGCCCGCCTGCTCGCCCGAGAGGGTCGCGGAGAAGCCGTTGAGGGCGACGGTGTAGTGGTAGCCGATGGCGGCATCGACCGCGGAGGCGACGTCCTCCTGGCGCTGCTCCAGGTGGGCGGAGTAGTCCTCCACCGGAGCCGAGGCGGCCTGCAGCTGCGCACCGTCGACGGGCGCGGTGCGCGCGAAGCGGGCGTCGCTGCCCTGGTAAGTGGCCGCGGAGGGCTCGACGAGGGTGACGACGTAATCGCCGTCGTCGAAGCTCTGGCCGACGGAGAGCCCGCCGACGAGCGAGGCGCTGCCGGCGAGAGGGGCGGCACTGGCGCCGGTGGTGGCGAAGGCCGCGGTCGCGGCCACTCCGAGGACGGCGAGGCCCGCGAGGATGCGCCTCTCAGCGCGGCGGACGGGTGGTCGGTGGGACAGGTGGATCGGCAATCGATGTCCTTACTCACATTCGCTGGGAACCGGATCGGTTTCCACACAGAAACGACCCTACGAACTCGATTGCCCAGCTTTGTTACGAACAGGTAACGAAGTTGACGCCGAGGCGGCCCGCGGCAGTGGCACTCCCGCCCCCCGAGTGCTGATCTGCTGGCGTTGAGCCGGGTCGGCTCGACTCCTGGAACTCTTCGTTGCACGACTGAACGGAGTGATCTCATGGTTGTCACCTACGACCCCGTCCGCGAGCTGGACCGCCTCGCCACCGCCCTCCTCGGCTCCGGCCAGGGCCCCGCTGGATGCCGATCGACCTGTACCGGGACGGCGACCACGACGTCCTCACCGCCGACCTCCCCGGCATCGACCCGGGATCCGTCGACGTCGACGGTCAGCTCCTCACCATCCGCGCCCAGCGCACCGTCGCGAGCGGCGACGACGTCACCTGGATCACCCGAGAGCGCCAGTCGGCGACCTTCGTCCGCCAGCTGAGCCCCGGCCAGGGCGTCGACACCGAGCGCATCGCCGCGTCCTGCGACAACGGCGTGCTCTCGGTGACCATCCCGGTCAGCGAGAAGGCGCGCCCCCGCCGCATCGAGGTCGTCTCGACCGCCCGCCCCGAGCAGGTGCGGATCGGCGAGGCGGCGGCCGAGTAGGACGACGACGGAGGGCCCGTCCGCGGTCGTGCGGGCGGGCCCTCCGCCTGCCCGCACGCCCTACGCTGGCCGGATGCGCGCCTCCTCCTCCGACACAGCCGTCGGCGTCCTGCTCCCCCGCGATCTCCCCGCCTCCGAGGTGCTCGGCTACGCCCGCCGCGCCGAGGAGCTCGGCTTCGACGAGCTCTGGGTGGTCGAGGACCTCGGCTTCCGCGGCGGCATCGCCCAGGCCGGCGCGGTGCTCGCCGCCACCGAGCGGATCGTCGTCGGCATCGGCATCCTGCCCGCCGCCGTCCGCACGGCGGCCTTCACCGCGATGGAGCTGGGCACCCTCGCCGAGCTGTTCCCCGGCCGCGTCCACGCCGGCATCGGGCACGGGATGCCGCACTGGATGCGCGGCCTCGGAGTCTGGCCGCGCAGCCCGCTCTCCCTGCTCGAGGAGCAGTTCGACGCGATCCGCTCGCTGCTCTCCGGCGAGCGCACCGACCGCTCCGGCCGCTACGTGCACGTGGACGCCCTCGTCCTGGAGTCGCCGCCCGCCGTCGTGCCGCCGCTGCTGGCCGGCGTCCGCGGACCGAAGTCGCTGGCGCTCGCCGGCCGGATCGCCGACGGGGCCGTCCTGGCCGAGCCCGTCACTCCGGAGTACCTCGCGGCGGCCCGCGGCCGCCTCGGCGGCACCGGGCGGATCGTCGCCTACAACGTGGCCGCCGTGGACGACGACGCGGCCGCCGCGCGCGACGCGGTCCGGCCCGGACTCGAGTGGATCGGCGAGCCGGACTGGGCCCCGCACATCGAGCCGCTCCCCTTCGCCGAGGACTTCGCCCGCCTGCGGGCTGCGAGCGCCGACCGCGCCGCGTTCGTCCGCGACCTGCCCGACGCCTGGGTCGACCAGCTGGCCGTCGTGGGCACTCCCGAGGACGCTCGTCGCCGCATCGGGCTGCTGCACGAGGCCGGCGCCTCGAGCGTCGTGCTGATGCCGTCGGGGCCCGATCCGCTCCACGCGATGGAGGAGCTCGCCCGGGCGCTCTGACGTGCTCGGCCCCGGCCCGGTGCCGCCCACCGGGCCCGGAGACGCGTCCGGCCCGCAGGATCCGAGGATCGTGCGGGCCGGACGGTCTGCTGGAGCCGGAGGTCAGGCCGACATGCGGGCCTTCAGGTTCTCGTCGAGGGTGGCGAGGAACTCCTCGGTCGTCTGCCAGCCCTGCTCGGGGCCGACGAGCAGAGCGAGGTCCTTCGTCATCTTCCCGGACTCGACGGTCTTGATGACGACGTCCTCCAGGGTGAGCGAGAAGTCGATGAGCTCCTGGTTGCCGTCGAGCTTGCCGCGGTGCGCGAGGCCGCGCGTCCAGGCGTAGATCGAGGCGATCGGGTTGGTCGAGGTGGGCTTGCCGGCCTGGTGCTGGCGGTAGTGGCGCGTGACGGTGCCGTGCGCCGCCTCCGCCTCGACGACGCTGCCGTCGGGCGTGGAGAGCACGGAGGTCATCAGGCCCAGCGAGCCGAAGCCCTGCGCGACGGTGTCGGACTGGACGTCGCCGTCGTAGTTCTTGCAGGCCCAGACGTAGCCGCCCTCCCACTTCATGGCCGAGGCGACCATGTCGTCGATGAGGCGGTGCTCGTAGGTGAGTCCCGCGGCGTCGAAGCGCTCCTTGAACTCGGTCTCGAAGATCTCCTCGAAGATGTCCTTGAAGCGGCCGTCGTAGGCCTTGAGGATCGTGTTCTTGGTGGAGAGGTAGACCGGGTAGTTGCGCGAGAGGCCGTAGTTGAGCGACGAGCGGGCGAAGTCGCGGATCGACGCGTCCTGGTTGTACTGGACCTGCGCGATGCCGTCGTCCGGGGCCTTGTAGACCTCGAACCTCATCGGCTCGGAGCCGTCCTCGGGCGTGAACTCGACGGTCAGCGTGCCCTTGCCCTTGAAGACGAAGTCGGTGGCGCGGTACTGGTCGCCGAACGCGTGGCGGCCGATGATGATCGGCTTGTTCCAGCCGGGGACCAGGCGCGGGATGTTCGAGATGATGATGGGCTCGCGGAAGATCACGCCGCCGAGGATGTTGCGGATCGTGCCGTTGGGCGACTTCCACATCTTCTTCAGGCCGAACTCCTCGACGCGGGCCTCGTCGGGGGTGATGGTCGCGCACTTCACGCCGACGCCATGCTTCTGGATGGCGTGCGCCGCGTCGATCGTGACCTGGTCGTCCGTCTCGTCGCGGTACTCGATGCCGAGGTCGTAGTACTCGAGGTTCACGTCGAGGTACGGGTGGATGAGGGTGTCCTTGATCTTCTGCCAGATGATGCGCGTCATCTCGTCGCCGTCGAGCTCGACGACCGTTCCCTCAACCTTGATCTTGGACATTGCTCTCCCATGGTGTCGATGACCCCGCACCTGTGCGGGACGGGCGGCTCTGCACCGCTCCGGATGGCCTCCGCCAGCCTACCCGAGGCCCGAACTGTCTCGATGTCGAGACACTTCTCGGCCGTCGGCCCGACGGCCCGTCCGCGTCGCCCGACAGGAGGATGCCCGCCGCCGCACGCCGCCGGTACAGTGACGGCATGAGTGACCTCCGCCTGGAAGAGCTGTCCGCCTCGAACATCTCCGCCGTCAACGGGCTGAGCCTCAAACCCGGCCAGGAGCAGTTCATCGCCCCGGTCTCCTACTCCGCCGCCGCCGCCGTGATCGACCCGGGCGCCTCCTGGCAGCGGGCCGTGATGGACGGCGACGAGCTCGTCGGCTTCATCCACGCGCACTTCGACCCCGAGGCGGCGGAGGAGTTCCGCAGCTGCATCTGGCGCATCAACATCGACGCGGCGAAGCAGGGCCGCGGCGTCGGAACCTTCGCGGTCCGCGCCACCGCGGACGAGGCCCGCGCCCGCGGCTTCGACACCCTCACGGTGATCTGGGAGTCCGGCGAGGACGGCCCCGAGCAGTTCTTCCGCTGGATCGGCTTCGACGTCGTCGGCGAGACGCAGTACGGCGAGAACATCGGGGCGCTGACGCTCTGAGCGCGGAGGGTGCGCGGGGCGCGCGTGCTCGGGGGGACTCCGGCGCACCGGGGCCGACCACGGCGGTGCCGGACGCGCCGGAGCCGGCCGACTTCGTCTCCGCGGTCCTCGACGTGGTCGCCTCCATCCCGCCCGGGCAGGTGATGGCCTACGGCGAGATCGCCGCGCTCCTCGGCTCGCGTGCGTCGCGCGCGGTCGGCACGGTGATGGCCCGCTACGGCTCGGACACGGCCTGGTGGCGCGTCGTGCGCTCCGGTGGCGCGCCTCCGCTCGGCCACGAGGAGCGCGCCCGCCGCGAGTACGAGCGCGAGGGCACGCCCCTCGTCGTCACTCCGACCGGCTACCGAGTAGACGTGCGCACCGCCCGCTGGCGCCCCTGATCCTCAGCGCTTCCCCGCGACTCCCGCCGCCGTCTCGTGCGATCTGCAGGCTCCGGTGCGATCTGCAGGAGTTCGCCGTGCCGTCTGCAGGCTCCGGTGCGATGTGCAGGAGTTCGCCGTGCCGTCTGCAGGCTCCGGGGCGATCTGCAGGAGTTCGCCGTGCCGTCTGCAGGCTCCCGTGCGATGTGCAGGCTCCGGGGCCGTCTGCAGGGGATCGCCGTGCCGTCTGCAGGAGATGCTCGACTTTCCGGCCGACTTCCGCGGCGGAATCGGCCTTCTTGCCGAAATCCCCTGCAGATCGCACCCAGCCCTGCAGACGGCACGGGTGCCTGCAGATCGCACGGGTGCCTACAGACGGCACGAACGCCTGCAGACCGCACCCGCCCCGCGCCGTCCGACTAGACCAGCGAGTCCCGCCAGGCGGCGTGCAGGGTCGCGAAGCGGCCCTCGCCGGCGATGAGCGCCTCCGGGGTCCCGTCCTCGACGATGCGGCCGTGCTCCATCACCAGCACCCGGTCGGCGATCGCGACCGTCGAGAGGCGGTGCGCGATGATGACCGCCGTGCGGTCGGCCAGGAGCGTCTGCAGGCCCTGCTGCACCAGGCGCTCGCTCGGGATGTCGAGGGAGGAGGTCGCCTCGTCCAGGATCAGCACCGCCGGGTCGGCCAGGAACGCGCGGGCGAACGAGATCAGCTGGCGCTGACCGGCCGAGACGCGGCCGCCGCGCTTGTTCACGTCGGTGTCGTAGCCGTCCGGCAGCGCCTGGATGAACTCGTGCGCGCCGACCGCCTGCGCCGCCCGGACGATCTCGTCGTAGGACGCGGTCGGCCGCCCGATCGCGATGTTGTCGGCGACGGATCCGGAGAAGAGGTACGCCTCCTGGGTGACCATCACGATCGCGCGCCGCAGGTCCTTCGGGTGCAGCTGCCGCAGGTCCACGCCGTCGAGGGTCACCACGCCGTCGCTCGGGTCGTAGAAGCGCGAGATCAGCTTGGCGAGCGTCGTCTTGCCGGCGCCCGTGGACCCGACGAGGGCGATGGTCTGCCCCGCGGGGATGTCGAGGTCGAAGCGGGGCAGCACCTCGCGGTCGGCGGTGTAGGCGAAGCGGACGCCCTCGAAGCCGAGGCGGCCCCGCGCCTGGCGCAGGTCGACCGGGCGCGCCGGATCCGGGACGCTCGGCTCCTCGGCCAGCACGCCCGAGATCTTCTCGAGCGCGGCGGCCGCCGACTGGTAGGAGTTGTAGAACATCGCCATCTCCTGCACCGGGTCGAAGAAGCGCCGGGTGTAGAGCAGGACCGCCAGCAGCGCGCCGATCTCGAGCCCGCCGTCGAGCACGCGGACGCCGCCGATGAACAGCACCACGGCGACCGTGACGTTGCCGATCAGCACGAGCCCGGGGTCGAAGGTGCCGAACACCCCGAAGACGCGCTTGTAGGCGAGCCGGTACTGCTCGACGACCCCGCCGAACACGGACTCGTTGCGCTTCTGCGTGCGGAAGGTCTGCACGGCGCGGATGCCGGTCATCGACTCCACGAACTGCACGATCAGCCGCGACGAGGCGACGCGGGTGCCGCGGAACAGCGCCTGCGAGCGCTTCTGGAACCAGCGGGTGAGCAGCGCGAGCGGCACCAGCGCGCAGGCGAGCACGATGCCGCTCACGCCGTCCAGGGAGACGAGGGCGATCGCGACGAAGCCCATGTAGAGCCCGCCCTGCACCAGCTGGTTGATGCCGGAGTCGAGCAGCTCGCGGATGGAGTCGAGGTCGCTGGTCTGACGCGAGATGATCCGGCCGGAGGTGTAGTTCTCGTGGAACTCCAGGCTCAGCTTCTGGGTGTGCAGGAAGACCCGCTTGCGCAGGTCGATCAGGATCGCCTGGCTCACCCGCGCGGAGAGCACGGTGTACCAGGCGACCAGGAGCGCGCCGACGAGCCCGGTGAGGATGTACGCGCCGACCGTGACCGCCAGCGGGACCGCGTTCCCCGCGAGGACCGCGGGCAGGCCGTTGTCGATGCCCGCCGCGATCAGCGCCGGTCCGGCGACCTGGGCAGCGGTCGCGACGACGACCACGACCGCGGTGAGCACCAGCCGCAGCCGGAGCGGCCGCAGCAGGGAGCCGAGCAGCCGCAGCGAGCGCCGGCGCAGGGCCGCCGACTCCGCTCTGCTGAGGTCGTCGCGCTCCTCGGAGGAACCGAGCGTGCTCATGATCGCGTCTCCTGGTGGGTCGTCGTGGGGCGGGAGCCGATGCGCTCGGTCCCGGCGGGCCGGGTCAGCTCGTCCTCCTCGAGGCTCGAGATGACGAAGCGGTAGTGCGGGCTGCTCGCGAGCAGCTCGCTGTGGGTGCCGACCGCGGTGATGCGGCCCTCCTCCATCAGGGCCACGCGATCGGCGAGCGCCACCGTCGAGGGGCGGTGGGCGACGATGATCGCCGTGGTGTCGCCGAGCACGCGGCGCAGCCCGGCCTCGACGCGCGCCTCCGTGTCGACGTCGAGCGCCGAGAGCGGGTCGTCGAGGACGAGCACCGCCGGACGCGCGGCCACCGCGCGGGCGAGGGCGAGGCGCTGGCGCTGGCCGCCGGAGAGGCTCATCCCCTCCTCGCCCACCTTCGTGTCCAGGCCCTCGGGGAGGCGGTGGACGAAGTCGGCCTGCGCGATCTCGAGGGCCTCGAGCAGCTCCTCCTCGGTCGCATCGGGTCGGCCGAGGAGGACGTTCTCGCGCACGCTGGTGGAGAAGAGCGTCGCGTCCTCGAACGCCATGCCGATGTGCGTGCGCAGCTCGTCGCGGCGCAGGCGGCGGATGTCGACGCCGTCGAGCTCGATGGCTCCGCCGGTCACGTCGTACAGGCGCGGGAGCAGAGCGGTGAGCGTCGTCTTCCCGGAGCCGGTGATGCCGACCAGCGCCATCGTCTCGCCCGGCTCGACCTCGAGGTCGACGCCGTCGAGGAGATCGCGGTAGCGCTCGGGGGCGTCCTGGTAGCGGAAGTGGACGTCGCGGAAGCGCACCCGACCGCGCGGCTCGGCGATCGTCTCGGGGTCCTCCGGGTCGGTGATGGTGTTCCGGCTGTCCATCACCTCGAAGTAGCGGTCGACCGCGGTGCGGGTGTCGAAGGTCATCGAGAGGAGGAAGCCGATCGACTCGACCGGCCAGCGCAGCACGGTCGCGGTGGCGAAGAAGGCGAACAGCTCGCCGACGCTCAGCTGGCCGGCCGCGGCGAGCCAGACCCCGCCGAGCAGGCAGAGCGCGAACGCGATGTCCGGCACCAGCAGCAGGACGAGCCAGATCCCAGCGATGGCGCGGGCCTTGTCGATCTCGGTGCCGCGGAGCTTCTCGGCCTGGCCGGCGAAGTTCTCCAGCGCGTGCTGGTGGCGGCCGAAGGCCTTGAGGACGCGGATGCCGTGCACCGACTGCTCGACGGTCGTGGCGAGGTCGCCGGCCTGGTCCTGGCTGCGGCGCGCGATGCTCGAGTAGCGCTTCTCGAACGCGAACCCGTAGATCCAGACCGGGATCGAGCACACGACGAAGAGCACGCCGAGGATCGGGTTCCAGTAGACGAGGACCCCGAAGCCGACGACGATCGTCAGCGCATTGACCACGAGCAGGACGAAGCCGAAGGCGATCCAGCGGCGGATGAGGCTGAGGTCGCTCATCGCCCGCGACAGGAGCTGCCCGCTCTGCCAGCGGTCGTGGAACGAGACGGGGAGGTCCTGCAGCCGGCTGTAGAGCGACGAGCGCATGCGCGCCTCGATCCGCGTGCTGGGGGTGAGGACCATCCGGCGCCGCAGCGCGATGGCACCGGCCTCGACGACGCCGAGCACGAGGATGACGGCGACCGGCCCGATCAGCGGTCCGAGGTCGCCGGGGCCGGCGGACGCCGCTCCGTCCCCCAGCGGCCCGTCGACGAGCTGCTGCAGGACGATCGGGATGACCAGCGACACCAGGCTCGCCACGAGCGCGACCGCGATGCCGCCGACCAGCCGGGGCAGGGAGTCGCCGACGAAGGGGACGAGGCGCAGCAGGGTCTGCAGCGTGCTCGGGCGCTTCTGCGCGGGAGCGCCGGGAGACGGGAGGGCGGGAGCGGACACGGCGGAGGGCTTTCGCGACGAGGGCGGAGCCTCTCCTGCCGGGTGAGCGGGGAGGCGGGAGGTGCCACCGGGCCGGAGAGCTCCGGGCAGCCTTGAAGGCTATACCCCGGCTCAGCGCTCCGTCCAGCGGCCGCCGCGATCCGGCGGCTCCCCCGCCTCGGCCGTCAGCGGACGCGGACCGAGAGGCAGGTGACGCAGCCCTCGAGCTTCTCGAACTCCGAGATGTCCACGGTGAGGACGCGGTAGCCCAGGCTCCGCAGCAGCTCGGCGCTCCGGGGAGCGGAGGCCGCCATCAGGAGGGTGTCGTCGTCGAGGACGACCACGTGGGCGCCCGGCTCCTCCGGCATCGGCAGGAAGGAGGGGAACAGGCGCGGCTCGTCGACGACCGGCTCCCAGCCGATGACCGTGCCGTCGGGCAGA
Organism: Rathayibacter sp. AY1B6; assembly: GCF_002932755.1. Classification (NCBI taxonomy): domain Bacteria; kingdom Bacillati; phylum Actinomycetota; class Actinomycetes; order Micrococcales; family Microbacteriaceae; genus Rathayibacter; species Rathayibacter sp. AY1B6. The sequence continues at coordinate 40,741 of NZ_PSWL01000016.1, read as the reverse complement.
GCGGTCACGGCGCTCTTGAGGTGCAGCACCTTCGTCAGCGGCACCGCGACGACGTCGTACCCGCGGGGGCGGAGGATCGTCCGCAGCTGGGCGACCCCCGCTGCGTCGGTGCGGCCTCCCCGGCCGACGTAGACCGTCGATCCGACCTTCAGCACGTCGCCGCCGTCGAGGGTGGCCGGCTCCTGGATGCGGTCGACCGTGAGGCCGAGGGCGCGGACGGCCTCCTCCGCACCCTCGGTCTCGTCGCGGCGGGACTCCGCTCCGGAGCGGGTGATCACGGCGTGGTCGCCGAACACGACGACCGCGTCCTCGAGGAAGACGGAGTCGGCGAGGCCGGGCGCCGGCGCGGCCTCGACCGTCTCCCAGCCGGCCCGCTCGAGCAGGTCGACGTACGCCTCCCACTGCTGCTGCGCGCGCTGCTGGTCGACGGGGACGCGCTCGAGGTGGGTGAGCTCGCCCGACGAGAGGTCGGCGGCCGGGGCCCGGACGATCGCGATGCGGCGGTCGGTGACGACGGCGGCCGGCGCGCCCGTGGTGCGGAGGCGGTTCCAGAGCGCGCGGCCGACGCTCGCCGCCGAGACGGTGAACGCGAGCAGGAAGACGAGGTTGAGCCCGGCGAAGGTCTGGAAGATGGAGGCCCAGACGGCGCCCGTGACGGCCTCTCCGGTGGCGCTCGCCTGGACGAGCGTGCCGAACACGGCTCCGACCACGCCCGCGACGAGTCCGGCGAGGGCGGCGGTCCAGGTGCGGCCGAGCGTCCCCGCGACGGCGAGGGCGAGGACGACCACGAAGCCGAGCACGCTCGAGAGCAGGAAGTAGGCGTTGACCTGCGGGATGGAGCCGGGCTGCAGCTGGTTGCCGATGAAGAAGGCCAGCAGGTTGGCGAGGTGCGCCACGAGCGCGGTCGCCGCGGCGGCGAGCAGCGCGACGAGGATCCGGCGGCCCGTCCCGGGCGCGCGGCCCCGGTTCGGGCCGATCGCGGTCGCAGCGGTCGGGGTGTCGGGAGTGGACGCGGGCATCGAGTCGGAAGGCACCCGGTGACCCTACGCGCCCCCGCCCGCGCCCCGCCTGTCGATCCCCTAGCAGCCCCCTAAGAGCCGCCCCCACGAGGCAGAGGGCTCAGCGTGGATCGCGTGCCCAGCGATTCCCGCGACCCGCGACGCACCCCGCTCTATGGAACGCACCGTGTCGCGAAGCCGACCGCGCCCGGCCGCGCGGGGAGCGGCCGGGAAGACGCCCACCGCGCGGCAGAGCCGGTTCAGCGGGAATCGCGTGCCCAGCGATTCCCGCGACCCGCGACGCACCCCGCTCTACGAAACGCGCCCCGTCGCGAAGCCCACTGCGCCCCGCCGCGCGGGGAGCGCCACAGAGGACGCCCACCGCACGGCAGAGCGGGTTCAGCGGGAATCGCGTGCCCAGCGATTCCCGCGACCCGCGACGCGACCCGCTCCATGGAACGCACCCCGTCGCGAAGCCGACCGCGCCCGGCCGCGCGGGGAGCGGCGGGGAAGACAAACACCCACTGAGTTCCGGGCGCCTCGCGCCCGGAACTCAGTGGAAGAAGTGCCGCTCCCCCGTCGTGTACATCGTGACGCCGGCGCGGGCGGCCGCGTCGATGACCTCGGCGTCGCGGACGGAGCCGCCGGGCTGGACGACGGCCTTCACGCCGGCGGCGAGGAGCACCTCGAGGCCGTCGGCGAAGGGGAAGAACGCGTCGGAGGCGGCGACGGAGCCGGGGGCGCGGTCGCCGGCCCGGGTGACGGCGAGGTGGCAGGAGTCGACGCGGTTGACCTGGCCCATGCCGACGCCGACGGAGGCGCCGCCCTTGGCGAGGAGGATCGCGTTCGACTTGACGGCGCGGCACGCCTTCCACGCGAACTCGAGGTCGAGCATCGTGTCGGCGTCGGCGGGCTCGCCGGCGACGAGCTGCCAGCCGGAGCTGACCTCGCCGGGTCCGCCGACGAAGCGGTCCGGATCCTGCAGCAGCAGGCCGCCGGAGATCTGCTTGAACTCGCGCTCGACGGGGGCGTAGAAGTCGGGGAGCTGCAGCAGGCGCAGGTTCTTCTTCGTCTTCAGCACCTCGAGCGCCTCGGGCTCGAAGCCGGGGGCGACGAGCACCTCGGTGAAGATCTCCTTCACCGTCTCCGCCATGGCGAGGGTGACGGGCCGGTTCGCGGCGATCACGCCTCCGAACGCGGACACCGGGTCGCACTCGTGGGCGCGGCGGTGGGCGGAGGCGATGGGGTCGATCGCCTTCGAGCTCGCGATCGCGATGCCGCAGGGGTTCGCGTGCTTGATGATCGCGACGGCGGGCAGCACGAAGTCGTAGGCCGCGCGGACGGCCGCGTCGGCGTCGACGTAGTTGTTGTAGGACATCTCCTTGCCGTGCAGCTGTGTCGCCTGCGCGATGCCGGTGCCGTCGGGCGAGACGTAGAGGGCCGCCTTCTGGTGCGAGTTCTCGCCGTAGCGGAGGACCTGCTGCAGGGTCCCGCGGATCTCGACGGAGCCCTCGACGCCCTCGGCCGCCTCCTGCCCGGCGAACCAGGCGGCGACGGCGGAGTCGTAGGAGGCGGTGTGCGCGAAGGCGCGGGCCGCCAGGGTGCGTCGCGCGGCCAGCGTCGTGCCACCGTCGGCGAGGGCGGTCGCGATCCCGGAGTAGTCGGCCGGGTCGACGACGATTGCGACGTTCGCGTGGTTCTTCGCGGAGGCGCGGACGAGGGCCGGGCCCCCGATGTCGATGTTCTCGACCACGGTCGCCGCGTCGGCGCCGCCTGCGACGGTCTCGCGGAACGGGTACAGGTTCACCACGACCAGCTCGAACGCGGCGATGTCGAGCTCCTCCAGCTGCTCGCGGTGCGAGGCGAGCCGCAGGTCGGCGAGGATGCCCGCGTGCACGGCCGGGTGCAGCGTCTTCACGCGGCCGTCGAGCGACTCGGGGAACCCGGTGACGGCCGAGACGTCGGTGACCTCGTGGCCGGCGCCGCGGAGGGTGGCGGCGGTCGAGCCGGTGGAGACGAGCTCGACGCCGGCCGCGGCGAGCGCCGCTCCGAGCTCGAGCAGGCCGGTCTTGTCGCTGACCGAGATGAGCGCCCGGCGGACGGGGACCCGGTCGCGGTCGTCGTAGCTGCTGGGGTCGTGGGCGGTGATGCTCATGCGCGGGCGAGCTCCTCGAGGTCGACGGTTCCGTGGGCGATGTCGAGCACCGTCTGCACCAGCAGGCGACGCTCGATGGTCTTGATGCGCTCGTGCAGCGCGTCCTCGCTCTCGCCGGGGAGCACGGCGAGGCTCTCCTGGGCGATGACCGGGCCCGTGTCGACGCCGGTGTCGATCACGTGCACGGTGACGCCGGTCTCGGTCGCGCCGGCGGCGAGGGCGTCGCGGACGGCGTGGGCGCCGGGGAAGAGGGGCAGCAGGGCGGGGTGGGTGTTGATCATCCGCGGGCTGAGCGCGTCGACGACGACGGGCGGCAGGATGCGCATGAAGCCCGCGCAGACGACGAGGTCGGGCTCCCACTCCTGGATGCGGTCGAGCAGGGCGGCGCCCCACTCGTCGCGGGAGGCGAAGTCGCGCGGCGCGACCGTGAAGGCGGGCACCCCGCGCTCCTCGGCGTGGCGGAAACCCTCGGCGGCCGTGTCGCTGCCGACCGCGACGATGCGGGCGGGGAAGCCCTCGTCGCCGGTGGCGTCCAGCAGGGCGCGGAGGTTCGATCCGCCGCCGGAGAGGAGCACGACCAACTTCAGCACTGCGCAAGTCTAGGGGGACGCCTCCGCCGGCGTCAGCCGCGTCGGCTGCGGCCCGCGGCGAGGCCCAGGCCCGCGGCCAGAGCGAGCTCGAGCGCGGCGACCGCCCCGACCACCAGCGGGTCCGGGCCCACCTGCGCGAGTCGGCCCGGACCTGCGGCGCCCGCCGAGAACCAGGCGAGGAGCCCGAGCAGCAGGCCGCCGACCACGCCGATCCCGCCGGCTGCGGCGGCGCCCCAGCGCAGCAGCGGGCGGCCGTCGAGCACCTCGATCACGCTGCGGCGCAGCCGCCATCCCGCGGCGAACCCGGCGAGCAGCGGCACGAGCAGTCCGAGGAACCCGAAGGCCGAGTCCCCTGCGGGCAGTGCGGCGAGGACCGGGATCGACGGGATCGGTCCGAGCAGGGTCCCTGCCGCGCTCACGGACGAGCCGGTGCCGAGGGCGAAGCCCGGGCCGATCAGCCAGCTCGCCGCCCAGATCACCAGGTTCGGGAGGAACGCCAGCTGCCCGAGGGTGAGGGCCAGCCCGCCGAGCGCTTCGGCGCCGAGGCTCTCGTAGAGCGCGACGACCGAGGTGTAGTGCACGACCAGCACCACGGCGACGAGCACCGCCGCCGCTCCGACCACTCCGGCCGCGGCGAGCGCTCCCCCGCGCAGTGACGCGAGGACGAGCCCGGGCCCCGGCGCGGGGACGCGGTCGAGCGCGGAGGCGGCCAGCTCGCCGAGGGGGTCGGCCTCGTCGCTGCGGGCGGAGTGGAGCGCTGCTCCGACGAGCACCCCCAGCGCGAAGACGAGAGGCGGCAGCAGCGTCCCCTGCAAAGGATCGACGGCGGCGGCCGGGTCCGCGGACCCCAGGGAGACCAGGAGGGCGATCGCCAGGTAGGTCGCGATCGCGACGAGAACGCCGATGGCCCGGAACGGCGACTCCTGGGCGCGGCGGCCGGTGCGCGCACCGAGCAGCACGGTGAGGAGCGCGAACGCCAGCGGGGCGATCGTCACCGGGAAGGCGTCGGCGCCTCCGGGCAGCGCGACGGCGAGAGCGGAGTCGGGGGCCAGCGCCGCCTGCAGGTCGGCCCCGTGGCCGAGCAGCCAGGCGTCGGCGGCGACCCGCCAGAACACGCCGAAGTCGACCGTCGTGTCGTACTGCACGGCCCAGAGGACGGTCAGCGGGACGAGCGGGATCGCGATCCCGATCAGCGCCGACAGCGCGGCGTCGAAGGCGGCGAGGAGGGCGACGGTGATCCGGTTCATGGGCCTGACGAGCCTAGCGGCGGCGCGCTCGGAGGCGGGTCAGGGGCGCGCCGCCCGGCCCTCTAGTGTCGGAGCCATGACGCGGACCTCGGACGCACGGACGGAGCGCGGCCTGGACCGCCTCGTGAACTTCTCAGACGCGGTCGTCGCCATCGCCATCACGTTCCTCGTCCTCCCCCTGGTCGACGTGGTCGAGGAGGGCCGCGCGGCGGATCTGGGCGCCCTGCTCACCGGGCACTACGGCACCCTCTCCGCCTTCTTCATCACGTTCGCCGTGATCGGGCGGCTCTGGACGGTCCACCACTCCGTCTTCGAGGGCGTGGCCCGCTACTCGCCCGCGCTCGTCGTCGCGAACTTCGTCTGGCTGGCCGCGGTCGTCCTGCTCCCCTTCGCGGCGAACCTGATCTCGAACGTGCTCGACACCGACGGCAGCGTCATCGCGCTCTACATCGGCACGATGATCGCGGCGAGCGCGGCGACCCTGGCGATGCAGCTCATCGTGCGCCGCGATCCGGATCTCCTGGCCCCGGGGGCGGAGCCGCGGCGCTCCCTCTCGAGATCGCTGATCGTGATCGGCGTCCTCCTCGCGGCCCTCGTGCTCGCCGTCGCGGTGCCGGCCGTCAACATGTTCGCGCTCCTGCTGCTCCTGCTCTCGGGTCCGATCGAGCGCCTGGTGCACCGCGGGCACCCCGGGGCACGAGCGGCCCACCGCCGGACGGAGCGCGGGCTCGACCGGCTCGTCAACTTCTCGGACGCGACCGCCGCCATCGCCATCACCGTCCTCGTCCTGCCGCTGGTGCAGCTGGCTCCCGAGATCGCCCGGGAGGGCGGCGGAGTCCCGGCGCTGCTCGCGGAGCACCTGGACTCGGTCCTCGCCTTCGCGCTCTCCTTCGCGATCATCGCCGTCTTCTGGATCCCCCATCACCGCGTCTTCGAGATCGCCGGGGACTACGACGGCGCTCTGGTGTGGCTGGACCTGCTCTGGCTGGCCGCGCTGGCGTTCTTCCCGTTCTCGACGAGCGCGCTGGCGCTCTTCCCGGACTCCCGGGCGACGATCGGGCTCTACATCGGCACGATGGCGGCGATGAGCGGAGCGCTGGTCCTGATCGAGCTGCGCCTCTCCCGGCACCCGGAGCTGAGGCGGCCCGGCGCGGGACCTCTGCCGCTCGCGCCCGCTCTGCTGCCCTTCGCGCTGCTCCTCGTCGCGCTGGCGCTGGCGCTGCTGATCCCGTCCGTCGGGCTCTGGTGGCTGCTCCTGCTCCTGCTGCAGCGGCCCGTCCTGGTGCTGCTCGCGCGGCGCTGATCCTCAGGCCCCGGGCGTCCAGCCCAGCTGCGGGGCGATGCGCTCGGCGACGGCGCGCAGGATGCGCCGGTGCGACTCCACTCCGCCGACCGCCGGGAGCGTCACCGTGAGCGCGTCCGCTTCGGCGAGCGCCGGATCCGCGGCGAGCGACGCGACGATCCGCTCCGGGCTCCCGCTGTGGAGGGGGCTGAAGCGCATCGGGGCGGCGATGATCGACCGGTCGGCCGTGCGGGGGCGGCCCTCGTCGTCCATCCGCGCGAGGTAGCCCTCGATGAAGGGGCGGTGCGCCTCCTCGTCGGCGGTGTCCAGCAGCGGAAGCACGATGCGGCCCGCCGTCACCCTCGATGTGCGCCCCGGGTGCGCGGCGGCGAAGGCCTCGCGGTAGGCGCGGATCTGCACGGCCTGCTGCTCGGCGAACGGCAGGCCCGTCTCCTCCGTGTTGAGCGTGGACACCTGCAGGTGCATGCCCTGCTCGCCCGCCCGGACCGCGGAGGACACCGTTCCCGCCCCGTACCAGAGCCGGTCGGCCAGGCCTGGAGCATGCGGCTGCTGGATGAGCGGAGCGCCGACCGGGACCGACATCAGCGCCGACTCCGCGACGCCGAGCACGGCGCCCGAGAGCGCCTCGCGGAGCCGTGCGATGCGCTCCTGCGCCTCCTCGCGGAAGTCGCGCTCGGCCTGCCCGAACACCCCGTCGAACACGGAGGCGAGGTGCGCGAAGCCGCTGCTGACACCGAGGTCGAGGCGTCCGCCCGAGAGCAGGTCCACGGTCGCGGCGTCCTCGGCGAGGCGCACGGGCGACTCGTACCGGGCGCCGATGACCGCGGTCCCGAGGCGGAGGCGGCAAGTCCGCTGGGAGGCGGCCGCGAAGAAGGTCAGCGGAGACGCCAGGTAGCGCTCGAAGTGCCGCACGCGGACCCAGCCGGTGCCGTAGCCGAGCTCCTCGGCGAGCTCGAGCAGGGCGAGCCCGTCCTCGAGGCTCCGCGCGGCGTCGCCCGGCTGCTCGGGGCCCTCCGGGTACGGCACGAAGGTCAGCAGGTCCAGTCCGAGGCGGCGGGTCACGCTGCGACGCTACTCCGGCCGGACCCGCCCCGACGACGGAACGGACGGCGCCGCCCGCCGGAGCAGGGGCACCGTCCGTTCCGACGGTGGTGCGGGGAGGACGGGCGCTAGAGCGCCGCGTAGACCTCGCGGAGCAGGGCGGCCGTCTCGGACGGCGTCTTGCCGACCTTCACGCCCGCGGCCTCGAGGGCCTCCTTCTTGGCCTGCGCGGTCCCGGCCGAGCCGGAGACGATGGCTCCGGCGTGGCCCATCGTCTTGCCCTCGGGGGCGGTGAAGCCCGCGACGTAGCCGACGACGGGCTTCGTGACGTTCGCCTTGATGAAGTCCGCGGCGCGCTCCTCGGCGTCGCCGCCGATCTCGCCGATCATCACGATCGCCTTCGTCTCGGGGTCGGCCTCGAACGCGGCGAGCGCGTCGATGTGCGTCGTGCCGATGATCGGGTCGCCGCCGATGCCGATGGCGGTCGAGAAGCCGAGGTCGCGGAGCTCGTACATCATCTGGTAGGTCAGGGTGCCCGACTTGGAGACGAGACCGATGGGGCCCTTGCCGGTGATCGTCGCGGGCGTGATGCCCACGAGCGACTCGCCCGGCGTGATGATGCCGGGGCAGTTCGGGCCGATGATCCGGGTCTTGTTCCCCTTCTCCTGCGCGTACGCCCAGAACTCCGCGGAGTCCTGCACCGGGATGCCCTCGGTGATGACGACGAGGAGGCCGATCTCGGCGTCGATCGCCTCGATGACGGCGTCCTTCGAGAAGGCGGGCGGCACGAACGCGATGGAGACGTCGGCGCCGGTGGCCTCCATCGCCTCCTTCACGGTGCCGAAGACGGGGAGCTCGACGTCGCCGTGGGTGACGGTCGTGCCGGCCTTGCGGGCGTTGACGCCGCCGACAACGTTCGTGCCGGCCTTGAGCATCAGCGCGGTGTGCTTGGTGCCCTCGCCGCCGGTGATGCCCTGGACGATGACCTTGGAGTCCTTGGTGAGGAAGATCGACATGCTTGTTCTCTGATTCCTTGAGTCGTCGGGTCCGTTACGCGGCGGCGAGGGCGGCGGCCTTGTCGGCGCCCTCGTCCATGGTCGCGGCGAGCGTGATGAGCGGGTTGGCGGCGGCCTGGAGGATCGCGCGGCCCTCCTCGACCTTGTTGCCGTCGAGGCGGACGACGAGCGGCTTGGTGGCCGAGTCGCCGAGGATCTCGAGCGCCTGGAGGATGCCGTTGGCGACCGCGTCGCACGCGGTGATGCCGCCGAAGACGTTGACGAAGACGCTCTTGACCTGCTCGTCGCCGAGGATCACGTCGAGGCCGTTCGCCATCACCTGGGCGGAGGCTCCACCGCCGATGTCGAGGAAGTTGGCCGGCTTCACGCCGTTGTGCCTCTCTCCGGCGTAGGCGACGACGTCGAGGGTCGACATGACCAGGCCGGCGCCGTTGCCGATGATGCCGACCTCGCCGTCGAGCTTCACGTAGTTGAGGTCGTTCTCCTTGGCCTTCGCCTCGAGCGGGTCGGCGGCGTCCTTGTCCTCGAGCGCGGCGTGGTCCGCGTGGCGGAAGCCGGCGTTCTCGTCGAGCGAGACCTTGCCGTCGAGCGCGACGATGTCGCCCTCCTCGGTGAGCACGAGCGGGTTCACCTCGACGAGCGTGGCGTCCTCGCCGGTGTAGACGTCGTAGAGCTTCACCAGGACGGGCGCGACCTTGGCGATCAGCTCCTCCGGGAACTTCGCCGCGCGGGCGATCTCCTCGGCCTTGGCCTGGTCGATGCCCTGGCCGGGGACGACCTCGACGCGCGCGAGGGCGTCGGGGCGCTCGACGGCGAGCTGCTCGATCTCCATGCCGCCCTCGTAGGAGGTGAGCGAGAGGTAGGAGCGGTTGGCCCGGTCGAGCAGCACCGAGAAGTAGAACTCGCGGTCGATGCGCGCACCACCGGCGACCATGACGCGCTTGACGACGTGGCCCTTGATGTCGAGGCCGAGGATCGACTGCGCCGCGGCGAACGCGTCCTCGGGGGTCTTCGCGACCTTCACGCCGCCCGCCTTGCCGCGGCCGCCGATCTTGACCTGCGCCTTGACGACGGTGACGCCGCCGAGCTTCTCCGCCGCGGCGCGCACCTCCTCCGGCGTGTCGGCGACGATGCCCGGGAGCACGGGGACGCCGTACTTCTCGAACAGATCACGGGCCTGGTATTCGAAGAGATCCACGCTGCATTCCCATTCCGCGCCGAGCGCGCTTGCGTTTCGAGTTCGAGGTGGCCCGGACGACGCCGGAGTCTCGGCACTGTCCCTGGGCCGCGCCGAGTCTACTCCGCACCCGCCGGGGGCTTCCCGTGCGCCCGCTCCGCGCCCGCCGGACGCCCGCCGGGCGGCACCGGCTCCTCCTCCGCCCTCCGCTCCCGCGTAGCGTGGAGCCATGTCGTCGGCCTCCCGCACTCCGGACGTCTTCCGCGAGGGCGTGTTCCTGCTGGCGGGGGCGCGCGCGATCCTCCTCCAGATCGCGCACCCGGCGGTCGGGCAGGGCGTCGCCGACCACTCCGACTTCGTGCACCGGGCCGTGAACCGCCTGCACGGGACGCTCTCCTACCTCTACGTCCTCCACTACGGCACTCCGGAGGACGTCCGCGCCGTCCGCCGCCGGGTCAACAGGGCGCACGTGCCCGTCCGCGGCCCCGGGTACACCGCCTTCGACCCGGAGCTGCAGCGCTGGGTCGCCGCGACGCTCACCCAGTCGATGCTGCAGCTCTACGAGGGCGCCTTCGGCGCGCTGAGCGAGGAGGAGGCGGACGACATCGTGCGCCGCTCCGTCGTCGTCGGCGCCGCTCTGCAGATGCCCGCGGAGCTCTGGCCCGACTCCCGCACCGCGTTCGACGCCTACTGGGAGCGGGAGCTGGAGCGCCTCGAGGTCACGCCCGCCGCCTTCCGCGTCGCCCACGACCTCCTGGGCCCGAGCATCGCCGCCTGGTACCTGCGCCCGCTCGGCCCCTACCTCCGCCTGATGACCGCCGGCCTGCTCCCGGCGGCGCTCCGCGAGCCGTTCGGCTTCCGCTGGACCCCGCGGCAGGAGGCGCGGTTCGAGCGGGCGCTCTCGCGCACCTTCGCCGTCTACCGCCTCCTTCCCGCGAGCGTGAGGACGGCGCCCAGCCGCTTCTCCCTCGCCCGGATCCGCCGCGACGCTCAGAAGCCGGCGACGACCTCCCAGCCCGCGTAGGCGGCGAGCTCCAGCCCGAGCGCCTGAGCGGCCGCCCGCGCCTCGTCGATCCCGCGCTCGTCGCGCACGTCGACGGTGACCGGCACGCTGTCGCCGAACCCCGCGATCTCGACCCGCGCGCTCGTCGGGCCGCTGTAGAGCGGCACGTGCGCGTCCGCGGTCCGGGAACCGACCACGCGCGAGCCGGTCGCCTCCGCGATCACCGCGAGGGCGAACGGAGCCGTCACCACCGCGTCCGTGTAGAGCGTCGCCTCACCGCGCATCGCGCCTCCCGTCGTCCGACCCGCGGAACCGGGCCGCAGCAGTCCGACTGTAGGCAGCCGCCCGCGCCTCCCGCACCCCCTTCCGCTCGGCGCCGGGATGCGCACTCCCCGCCCGCCCGTGCTGAACATCCGGTGCGGATCGCTCGACGCGGCCCCCCGCCGGATCTACGGTGGATCACCCGGCATCCGCCGCGGCGGTCAACGACGACTGGAGCCTTGATGAGCATCACCGAACCCCGCACGGCCGAGGCCCCCGCCGCTCCCCCGTCCGCCGCCGGCTTCGGCACCCTCTCCGTCGCGGCCATCCTGGCGGAGGCGGCGCGGCGCACTCCCGACACGATCGCGATCCGCGTGGGCGAGCAGGCCGTCGACTACGCGACCCTCTGGCGGCAGACCCGGGCCTACGCAGGAGCCCTCCGCGCCCGGGGCATCGGCCCGGGCGACCGCGTGGCCCTTCTCGTCCCGAACGTCCCCGACTTCCCTCGCGGCTACTTCGCTGTCCTCGCGCTCGGCGCCGTGGTGGTCCCGGTGCACGCCCTGCTCAAGCACGACGAGATCGCCTACGTCCTCCGCGACTCCGGAGCCGTCGCGCTCGTGTGCGCCGCCCCGCTGCTCGCCGAGGGGGCCGCAGGAGCGGACCTCGCCGGTGTTCCCGTGCTGAGCGTGATGGTGCCCGACGGCACGGCCTCGCCCCTTCCGCGCCTGGAGGACCTCGCCGCGGAGGCCTCGCCGATCGACGGCTACGTGCCCCGCTCCCCCTCCGACACGGCGACGATCCTCTACACCAGCGGCACCACCGGCCGCCCGAAGGGGGCGGAGGGGACGCACTTCGCGATCGTCTCGCAGTCGGACGTGCTGCTGATGAACACGTTCGACCTGCACCGCGGCGACGTGGTGCTCGGGGCGCTGCCGCTCTTCCACACGTTCGGGCAGGTCTGCGCGATGAACACGGCCTTCCGCACCGCCGCGACGGTCGTCCTGGTGCCGAAGTTCGACGGCGACGCCGCCCTCGAGGCGATGATCGCCCACGGCTGCACGGTGTTCGAGGGCGTGCCCACGATGTACGTCGCCCTGCTCGACGCCGCGACCCGGCGCGAGGACCGGCCGCCGCTGCGCTACGCGGTCTCGGGAGGCGCCGCCCTGCCCGTCGCCGTGATCGAGCGCTTCCGGGAGGTGTTCGGGGTCGAGATCTACGAGGGCTACGGACTCACCGAGACCTCCCCTGTCGCCACCTTCAATCACGTCGGAGTCCCGCCGCGGCCGGGCACGGTCGGCACGCCGATCTGGGGCGTCGAGGTCGAGGTCGCGCGCCCCGACGTGACCGACCGCGTCGAGCTGGTCCCCCGGGGCGAGCTCGGCGAGATCGTGGTGCGCGGGCACAACCTGATGAAGGGCTACCTCGGCAACCCGGCGGCGACCGCGGAGGCGGTGATCGACGGCTGGTTCCGCACCGGAGACCTGGGCACGAAGGACGAGGAGGACTACATCCGCATCCTCGACCGCACGAAGGACATGATCATCCGCAACGGCTACAACGTGTACCCGCGCGAGGTCGAGGAGGTGCTGATCGGGCACCCGGCCGTGCAGAACGCGGCGGTCTTCGGGATCCCGGACGAGCGCCACGGCCAGGAGGTGATGGCCGCGGTGATCCTCGCCCCGTCGGCGACCGCCACCGCCGAGGAGCTGATCGCCTACGCGAACGAGCACCTGGCCGCGTTCAAGTTCCCCCGCCGCGTCGAGTTCGTCGACGCGCTGCCCCTGGGACCCAGCGGCAAGGTCCTGAAGCGGGAGCTCGTCGCGCGGTACGCCGGCTGACTCCTTCCGCGAGATGCCACGTGAGTACGCCCGCTACGGCGTGTCGCGTACCGAAGTGGCATCTCGCGGAGAGCGACCGGGGGGCACACGGGAAGGGACGGACGTCAGCCGAGCAGCGACCATACGGCGGAGGCGAGGACCGTGCCGACCACGGCCCCCGCGACGACCTGGGCGGGCGTGTGCGCGCCGAGGCGCACCCTCGACCAGAGCACCCACAGCACGATCGGCACGCTGACGAGGAGCGAGAGCGGTCCGTACGCGATCAGCACGACGACCGCGCACGTGGCGACCACCGCCGCGTGCCCGGACAGCTTCCAGACCAGGTTGACCACGCCGACGGCGAGCACCACGGCCACCGTCACCACGCCGAACGTGGTCACCGCGGCGGGAGCGCCGAGCACGGCGAGCAGCACCAGGCCGACCGCGATCGACACCAGCGCCAGCGCGATCGGCAGAGCTCGCTCGCGTCGGTCCGGCACGTGGTGGTCGCCGTGGATCCGGCCGGTGCGCATCAGCAGGCGGATGACCAGGTAGGGCACCACGCCGACGAAGAGCGCCGCGAGCGCTCCCCAGGCGACGCCGAGCAGGGGCGGATCCGCGACGCGCGCGCCGACCACGACCGGCACGAGCACCGCGAGGACCGCCGGGGAGAACACCTCCGTCGCGAGCCGTGCGGCCGCCGAGCCGCCCGCCACCGGGCTAGATCTTCTCGATCGGCGCGACCTTGATCAGCAGCTTCTTCGCACCCACCTGGTCGAAGAGCACGTGCGCCACGCGCTTCGAGCCCTCGCCCGTCACCGCGTTCACGCGCCCCTCGCCGAAGTCGGTGTGCCGGATGCGGTCGCCCGCGATCAGCTCCAGGTCGCCGTTGTCGCGCACCATGCCGGTGATCCGGTTCGGGAACTCGCCCTTGGCCTTCGGCGCCGCGGCGAGCGCCTCCCGGAACTCGGCGTTCGAGCGCGACCGGCCGAAGCCGGGCCGCTGCGCGTTCAGGGCCCGGGGCTGCGTGCCGCCGCGCGAGGTCGCCGCACCGGGCGACTGGCGCCACTGGATCAGCTCGCCCGGGATCTCCTGCAGGAACCGGCTCGGCATCGCGACCGAGGTCTCGCCGTACTGCGCCCGGGTCATCGCGAGCGAGAGGTAGAGGCGCTTGCGGGCCCGGGTGATCCCCACGTAGAACAGCCGCCGCTCCTCGGCCGGTCCGCCGGGCTCGTTCGCCGAGATGCGGTGCGGGAGCAGGTCCTCCTCGATCCCGGTGAGGAACACGGCGTCGTACTCGAGGCCCTTCGCCGTGTGCAGGGTCATCAGCGAGACGGTGCCGGAGTCGTCGTCGAGGTCGTCGGCCGCGGCGACCAGCGAGACCTCGGTGAGGAAGTCGACCAGTCCGCCGTCCGGGTTGTTGCGGGCGAACTCCTTCGTGACGGCGACGAGCTCGTCGACGTTCTCGGCGCGTGCCTCGTCCTGCGGGTCGCGACTGGAACGGAGCATGTCGAGGTAGCCGCTGCGGGTGAGCAGCGCCGTCAGCACCTCGTGCACCTTCGCCTCGCCGCCCTCCCGCGCGGGGTCGAGCATCAGGGCGCACTCGTCGAGGAGGGTCGCGAGGTCGACGATCGCCTTCGTCACCTTCGGGCCCATCCCCAGCGAGCCGGCGTTGCGCATCGCCTCGCGCAGTGTCACCGCGTTGGTGTCGGCGAACGACTGCAGCTGCGCCTCCGTCGCGGGGCCGATGCCGCGCTTCGGGGTGTTCATGATGCGCCGCAGCGCGAGAACGTCGGCCGGGTTCGCCACCGTGATCAGGTACGCCAGGGCGTCCTTGATCTCGGCGCGCTCGTAGAACTTCGTGCCGCCCAGGATCCGGTAGGGCAGCGCGGAGCGGATGAAGATCTCCTCCAGTGCCCGGGTCTGGGCGTTGGTGCGGTAGAAGACCGCGATCTCGTCGTAGCCGGTGCCCGCAGCGTGCAGGCGTGCGATCTCGTCGACCACGAACTGCGCCTCGTCGTGACCCGAGTACCCGGTGTAGCCGACGATCTTCTCCCCGTCACCGCTGGAGGACCAGAGGTTCTTCGCGCGGCGGTCGAAGTTGTTCGAGATCACGGCGTTGGCCGCCGAGAGGATGTTCTGCGTCGAGCGGTAGTTCTGCTCGAGCAGGATCACCCGGCAGCCCGGGAAGTCGCGCTCGAACTCGACGATGTTGCGGATGTCGGCGCCGCGGAACGCGTAGATGGACTGGTCCGAGTCGCCGACGACGGTGAGCGAGGCACCCGGGATCGAGCCGTCGGCCGTGACCGGCCCGCGGTAGGGACGGTCGAACTGCGCCGCCGCCATCGTCGCCGGCGGCACGGGCCGGGTCAGCTCGTGGATCAGCGAGTACTGGGCGTGGTTCGTGTCCTGGTACTCGTCGACCAGCACGTGGCGGAAGCGCCGCTGGTACTTCGCGGCGACGTGCGGGAAGGCGCGGAAGAGGTAGACGGTCTGCGCGATCAGGTCGTCGAAGTCGAACGCGTTCGCCCCCTCGAGGGCCCGCGAGTAGGCCCGGAAGACCTGGAGGAACATCTCCTCGTTGGGATCGCTGAGGTTCGCGGTCCGGGCGTAGGAGTCGACGTCGGCGAGCTCGTTCTTGAGCTTGGAGATCTTCGAGGAGGCGCTCGCGACGGTGATCCCGAGCGAGTCGGCCTCGAGGTCCTTCACGATGCGCTTGAGCAGCGCGCGCTGATCGCCCGAGTCGTAGATCGTGAACGACCTGGTCATGCCGAAGTTCTCGGCCTCTCGGCGCAGGATCCGCACGCACGCGGAGTGGAAGGTCGAGATCCACATCCCCTCGGCGCTCTGCCCCACCAGCTTCTCGACGCGCTCGCGCATCTCGGCCGCGGCCTTGTTGGTGAACGTGATCGCGAGGATCTGGCTCGGCCAGGCCTCGCCGTTGCCCAGGAGGCTCGCGATGCGCCGGGTGAGGACGCTGGTCTTGCCCGAGCCGGCCCCCGCGACGATGAGCAGCGCGTCTCCGCGGTACTCGACGGCCTCGCGCTGCTGGGGGTTCAGACCCGCGACGAGCTGCTCGTGCGCCGGGTCGGTGCGGGGCGCGTCCCCGGGGCCGCCGGGGGGACCGACGATGACCGGGGTGGCGCGGGAGTCGCTCGGATCGAAGAGGAAGCTCATGTCCCTCCGAGTGTAGATCGCCCCTCCGACACCGGGAGCGGTCAGGCGGTCCGCTGACGCGGCGCGGGCGAGGTGAGCGCCCCGCCGACGTCCAGTCCGCGCCACGCGAGGGAGAAGCCGAGCACGGCGAGCGCCGACGTCGACACCGCCAGGAGCTGCAGGAGGGCGAACGCGGTGAGGTCCTTGGTGTCGTCGGGGTAGTACTGGATGCCCTGGACGGCGAGCGCCGCGAGGAGTACCACCACGATCACGGAGCACACGAGGAGCAGGCGGTTCACGCCGCGCCGCGCGGGCCTCTTCGGCGCTCGGCCCACCTGGGCCCTGGTGGTCAGCCACGCGCAGGCGACGGAGGCGGAGGCCAGCGCGACGAGGTCGGCCCCCAGGACGTCGCTCGCCCGATGCCAGGACGCGGCCATCGTCAGGTTGCCGACCAGCACCACGACCGCGCCGCCCAGCGCGAGCACGACGGTCCGCGCCCGCCCGGGCACGACCATCGCCAGGGCGAAGACGACCGAGACGGCCGCCGCGGTGTGCCCGCTCGGGAAGCTGCCGCCGGTGTACCAGGAGTCGGTGTCGACCAGCTCGGGCCGCTCGAGGACCACGTTCTTGAGCAGCTGGGTGAGCCCGGCCGTGACGACGATCGAGCCGACGGAGGCGACGGCCAGCGCCGGGCGCCGCCGGATCAGCGCGATCGCCGCGACGAGCAGGGCGCCGACGACCATGGAGAGCGGGGTGACGTCCGCGAGCGCCCCGGCGGCGGCGCCGGTGGCCCGGCCGAAGACGAGGTCGGCGCCTCGGAGCCCCGAGTTCTCGACGCCCTGGCCCTGTGGGGTGAGCACGGCGAGCCAGTACACGGCGGCGACGCCGATCACGGCGAGGACGGCGGTGGTGATCCAGCGGCGGGTGATGCGCTCACGGGTGGACACGGGGCCTCCTCTCGAGGGTCGGGCGGGCGGTGGTGAGCCGATGATGCCAGCGCAGCCTCCGCGTCCGCTCGGCACGCGCCGGAGGAGCGCCCGATCGCCGGACCGGTCAGCCGCGGAGCAGGCGCTCCTGCTCGGCAGCCCGCGCCTCGATCGCCAGATCGGGCTGGTCGGCGAAGACGCCGTCGACTCCCGAGCGGAGGATCATCGCGAACTCCTCCTGCCAGCCGCCGTACTCCGCCGGGTCCTTCCCGCGCCGGTGCACCTTCTCGAGGAAGCGGTTCTCCGCGCGCAGCGTCCAGCAGTAGACCTCGAGCCCGGCCGCGTGGGCGTGCTCGACGAGCGGACCGGTCCCCGTCGCCCGGCCGGCCGCGTCCCGGGAGAAGAGCATGCTCTTGTCGACGCTGATGCCGTCGACGACGCCGGCGAGGTTCCGCAGTCCCGCGGGCGTGGTGAAGGCGGAGTAGGGGGCCGCGTCGGAGCCGTGGGCGGCCACGAGGTCGGGCGGGGCGCCGCGCGACTCGAGCAGGTAGATCCGGCGGGTGCCGACACCGCTCACCCCGAGCCGCTCCAGGACGGTCTTCTCGAAGCTCTCGATCGTGAGCCGCGGATCACGCGGACCCCAGCCCGCGGCGGCGAGCTCCTCGCGCAGCAGCACGTCCAGCGGCAGCCCGATCCCGGCGAAGTACGTCGCGTGCTTGATCTCGGCGACGAGCCCCGGCGGAGCGAGCGGATCGTCCTCCGCCGCCCGGTCCAGCAGCGCCAGCAGCTCGCTGAAGCGCAGCAGCGGGAACTGCCCGTCGAAGGTGGCGCTGGAGCCGCGCACGGCCGGCAGCCGCTCGCGGGCCCGCAGCTCCGACAGCTCGTCCCAGGTGAAGTCCTCGGTGAACCAGCCGGTGATGTCGCGGCCGTCGATCCGCTTCGTGGTGCGGCGCGCGGCGAACTCCGGGCGCTTCTCGACGTCCGTCGTGCCGGAGATCTCGTTCTCGTGGCGCAGGACGAGCACGCCGTCGCGGGTCGCCACCAGATCGGGCTCCAGCGCATCGGCGCCCAGCGCGATCGCCAGCTCGTAGGCGGAGCGGGTGTGCTCCGGCCGGTAGCCGCTCGCTCCGCGGTGGCCGATGACGAGCGGTGACTGGCGCGCGGGCATGCCGCGATCCTAAGGGCGGCACTGCGCGGCTCGCAGCGGAGTCGAGGTCCGCTCGAAGAGAACAGCCAGACTCTGAGAGGTGCTCTCAGATATGGTGGTGTCCATCGTCGCAGTCCTCTCGGATCCGCGGCGCACCCCGCACCCACAGCGACTCAGATCCGCGAGTTCCCTCGGAGACCAGCGCACCTGAGAGAAGAGGAACCATGGCAAGCAACAATCCGGCCTTCGGACGCCCGGAGTTCAGCAACCGCGGCTACGCCGGCCGCGTGCAGGACCTCCCGGACGTCTCCCCCGGCACGCTCGACCAGATGTACTCCCGTCCGGCCGCCGGCTCCGTCGAGACCGACCGGATGACCGTCGAGGACACCCTCGCCAAGACCGCCCTCGCCTTCGTCGTGCTCCTCGCGGGTGCGGCCGTCGGCTGGTTCGTCCCGGGTCTGATGCTCCCCGCCGTGCTCGTCGCACTGGTGCTGGGCATCGTCAACGCCTTCAAGAAGCAGCCGTCGCCCGCCCTGATCCTCGGCTACGCCGCGACCCAGGGCATCGCGGTCGGTGCGATCTCGAGATTCTTCGAGAGCGCGTACGCCGGAGCGGTCGTCCAGGCCCTCATGGCGACCGTCATCGTGATCGGCGTCACCCTGGCGCTGTTCATGAACGGCAAGATCCGCACCTCGCCGAAGCTCAACAAGATCTTCTTCATCGGCATGATCAGCTACGCGGTGTTCTCGCTGGTGAACCTGGGCCTCGGCCTCTTCGGCGTCGGCGGCGGCTTCGGTCTCCGCACCGGCTTCATCGGCATCGTGATCGGCCTCATCGCCGTCGCGCTCGCCACGTACTCGCTCGTGATGGACTTCGAGTTCATCCAGCAGGGCGTGCGCAACCGCCTCCCCCGCATCTACGGCTGGACCGGCGCCTACGGCATCCTGGTCACCGTCGTCTGGATGTACCTGGAGCTGCTGCGCCTCGTCGCGATCTTCCGCGAGTAGCACGGCGCACCACGTCCGACGGGCGCTCGACCTCCGGGTCGGGCGCCCGTCGTCGTTAACGGCCCCCGCCGTTCCCGGTGCTCTGCCGGGAGCGCCTGGCACGATGGAGCGATGAGCGCCGCAGACTCCCGGATCGTCGGCCTGGACGTCGCACGCGGCCTGGCCGTTCTGGGCATGTTCGCCGCCCACCTCGCCCCCGTCGAGAGCGAGATGCTCTGGAACGGCCGCAGCTCCGTCCTCTTCGCCGTGCTGGCGGGAGTGTCGATCGGGCTGATGACGGGCGGTGCGCAGCGCTCCTCGCGGCCCTGGCACGACACGGGGTCGATCCTGCTCCGCGGGCTGTACCTGCTCGTCATCGGCGTCGCCCTGACGCTGCTCGGGACGCCGATCGCGGTGATCCTCCCGCACTACGGAGTGATGTTCCTCGTCGCGGCGCTGCTGCTCTTCCTGCCGCGGGCGGTCCTCGCCGTGCTGGTCGCGGTCGCCGCGATCGCCGGGCCCCTCGCGGTCGACGCGCTGACGAGCGCCGGCGGCTCCTGGCTCTCGACCCTGTCGCCCGACGAGGCGCTCCTGGCCGCGCAGCCCCTCACCTGGCTCACCCAGTACTACCCGGTGCCGTCGTGGCTGGCGTACGTGGTCCTCGGCCTCCTGATCGCGCGCTGCGACATCCGGTCCGCGACCACCCAGCGCTGGGTCGTCGTCGGCGGCGCCGTCTCGGCCGTGCTCGGCTACGGCGGCGGGCTGCTGCTCGGGGGGCCGGAGGCGGTGGAGGCGCACGCCAGCACCACCGCCGAGCTGCTCGGGGCGGGCGGGGTCGCCTGCGTCGTCCTCGGCGCGCTGACGGCTCTGCTGCAGCGGCTGCCGCTCCTGGCGCGTGCGGCGACTCCGATCGCGGCCGTCGGTGCGATGCCGTTGACGATCTACTCGCTGCAGCTCGTGGCGCTGGCGGTGTACCTCGTCCCGTTCGAGCCGTTCGACTTCGAGGCGTGGCGCAGCTGGGCGCTGCTCGGCGTCTTCGTGGTCGGCTCGATCGTCGCCGCTCTCCTCTGGCGGCGGCTCGTGGGGCAGGGCCCGCTGGAGTGGCTGCTCGCGCGCGCGTCGCTGCGGCCTCGGGGTCCGCGTGCGGCGCTGGGTTAGGGTGGCCGGATGATCACGCGTCGCGAGGCCGCTCAGCGCCTCGACATCCCCCTCGAGATGGCGACGCGGCACGGCATCCCCACCCGCTTGTCGGAGGAGGAGCTCACTGCCCTCGAGCAGGATCCGCCCGCCTGGCTCGTTCAGTCGCGGGCGAACCGCACGGGCAGGCGCCCCGTGTGGGTGACTCTCGACTGCGCCGTCTGCGGCCGCTCCGAGGCCGCCCGCCCGAAGAAGTGGTGGCCCGAGTTCACGTTCCTCGTCTGCGAGGATCACTCCCCCGCCTCCTGGCCGCACCACCCCGAGGGCCACCGCCGCGACGAGTACGACGGCATCGGCACCCGCTTCATCGGCGTCCTCGACACCCCCGCCTGACTCGCGCTCGCGCGCCGGCCGCCTGCGCCTGCACCGGGAACGGCCCCGCAGGGGCTCGTTCCCCACCACCCGCACCCCGGGAACGGCCCCGCAGGGGCTCGTTCCCACCGCCTGCACCCCGGGAACGGCCCCGCAGGGGCTCGCTCCCCCACACCCTCCCCACAACGAGGAACGGCCCCCTCGAAGGGAGCCGTTCCTGACGTTCCGCGGGTCTCCGCGCGGTCAGCTGCAAGGCGGAGAAGGGCGCGATACCGGAGGTATCGCAACCGCCGACAACGCCGCAGATGACCGTGCGGAGACCCGCGGAATCACTCCCACTCGATGGTGCCGGGGGGCTTGGAGGTCACATCCAGCACCACCCGGTTCACGCCGCTCACCTCATTGGTGATGCGGTTGGAGATGCGGGCGAGGAGGTCGTAGGGCAGGCGGGTCCAGTCGGCGGTCATCGCGTCCTCGGAGGAGACGGGACGCAGGACGATCGGGTGGCCGTAGGTGCGGCCGTCGCCCTGGACGCCGACCGAGCGGACGTCGGCGAGGAGGACGACGGGGCACTGCCAGATCTCGGTGTCGAGGCCGGCGGCGGTGAGCTCGGCGCGGACGATGGCGTCGGCGTCCTGCAGCAGATCGAGCCGCTCCTGGGTGACCTCGCCGACGATGCGGATGCCCAGGCCGGGGCCGGGGAAGGGCTGGCGGCCGACGATGGCCTCGGGGAGGCCGAGCTCGCGGCCGATCGCGCGGACCTCGTCCTTGAAGAGGGTGCGGAGCGGCTCGACGAGCGCGAACTGCAGGTCCTCGGGGAGTCCGCCGACGTTGTGGTGGGACTTGATGTTGGCGGTGCCGGTGCCGCCGCCGGATTCGACGACGTCGGGGTAGAGCGTGCCCTGGACGAGGAAGTCGATCGTCTCGCCCTCGCCCTGCGCTTCGAGCACGAGCGCTTCGGCGGCGGCCTCGAAGGTGCGGATGAACTCGCGGCCGATGATCTTGCGCTTCTGCTCCGGGTCGCTGACGCCGGCGAGCGCGTCGAGGAACTGCTCGCGCGCGTCGACGGTGACCAGGCGGACGCCGGTCGCGGCGACGTAGTCCTCCTCGACCTGGCGGCGCTCGTCCTTGCGGAGGAGTCCGTGGTCGACGAAGACGCAGGTGAGCTGGTCGCCGATGGCGCGGTGCACGATCGCGGCGGCGACGGCGGAGTCGACTCCGCCGGACAGGCCGCAGATGACGCGGCCTGTGCCGACCTGCTCGCGGATCACGGCGACCTGGTCGTCGATCACGTTGGAGGAGTTCCAGTCGGCCGGGATGCCCGCGGCGCGGTGGAGGAAGTTCTCGATCACGGCCTGGCCGTAGGCGGAGTGCTTGACCTCGGGGTGCCACTGCACGCCGTAGAGGCGGCGCTCGTCGTTGCCGAAGGCGGCGACCGGGGTGGAGCTCGTGGAGGCGAGGACCTCGAAGCCCGCGGGCGCCTGTGCGACCGAGTCGCCGTGGCTCATCCACACCGTCTGGTCGGCGGGCTGCTCGCCGAGGAGCACGCCGCCGTCGGTCGAGAGGGCGGCGTCGGTCGCTCCGTACTCGCGCAGCCCCGTGTTGGCGACCTCGCCGCCGAGCGTCTTCGCCATCACCTGGAAGCCGTAGCAGATGCCCAGGACCGGGACGCCGAGGTCGAAGATCGCGGGATCGAGCTGCGGAGCGCCCTCCTCGTACACGCTGGAGGGGCCGCCCGAGAGGATGATGCCGACCGGCGACTTCGCGGCGATCTCGGCGGCCGTGGCGCTCGAGGGCACGATCTCGGAGTAGACGTTCGCCTCGCGGACCCGGCGGGCGATCAGCTGCGCGTACTGCGCGCCGAAGTCGACGACGAGGACGGGCTGCGCGGCCAGGTGCGGCTGGGGAGCGGTGGGCTGCTCGCTAATGGGGGGCCTCCACGGAGTCGGTCGGGGTCTTCGGGTCGGTGCCGGCGGTCCGGCGCTCGAGGTACTGCTCGACCTCGCGGGCGATGCGGGTCTCGACGAAGAAGGAGAGGGTGGGCACCACGCCGCCGAGCGCGATGAGCACGAAGCGCGTGAACGGCCAGCGCATGAGGCTCCACAGGCGGAAGTCGGCGAAGAGGTAGACGACGTAGAACCAGCCGTGCGCGATCAGGATGCCGGTGGACAGGTTCGCCCCGGTGCCGCTGGACTTGAACTCGCCTCCGGGCACCTCGTACATCGGAGCGAAGTGCAGGACGCCCTGCTGGCCGAAGGCGAACAGCTCGAGGTGGAAGACGTACTTGAGCAGCATCTCCGCGCAGAGCAGGAGCAGCATCACGCCGGTGATGATCGAGGTCACCCGGTAGAAGCGCAGTGCGCTCCGGATCGCAGGGAACTGCGCGGGCTTGGGCTCGAGGGGCATGGCGACCAGTTTACGGTGCGGGGGCGGGGGCCTCGGCCCGGGCGCGCTCCTCGGCGTCGAGCGCCTCCTCCGCCTCGCGCTCCCACGCGTCCTTGACGAGGCGGAACCAGAGGTAGAGGGCGAAGCCGGCGAAGACGACCCACTCGATCGCGTAGAAGACGTTGAGCCAGTTCAGCGAGACGTCGCTCACGCGCGCCGGGGAGTCGATGGCCTCGAGGCCGGCGACCGGCTCGTCGACGACCACGTAGCCCTGGTAGACGTCCTGCGGCGGGTCCGGCCAGCGGTTGATCAGCGCCGGGACGGAGAGCGCGGTGAGGGTCGCGGGATCCAGGCCCTCCGCCGGCGCCTCCGCGGCCTCGTTGGCCACGAGGCGGCCGGTGAAGGAGGAGGGCGCCTGCTCGCTCCCGCTGTTCAGCGCGTCCGCGACGGACTGCGCCTGCGCCTCGTCCTGCGTCCAGCCGTAGGCGAGCACGAGGTCGGCGTCGGCGGTGCGCGTGCGGGCGATGACCCACCAGCCCGGCTGCTCGCCGTTCAGGCGGCCGCCGAGGATCTCGGCCCCGCCCGGCACGAGGACGGACGAGCCGTCCACGCGCTGGCCGTCGGCGGTCGCCGTGATCGAGCGGGAGGGGGTCGCGACCTCGCCGAGCGGGAGCGTCGTCTCCGACACTCCGGAGTCGGGAGCCGCGGCCTCGACCGCGCGGCCGACCTGCCACTGCCCGAGGGCGGCGAAGAGCCCGGCGATCAGGAGCGCGAGCGCCAGCGCGGCGATCCAGCGCGGGCGCCGGGCCACCTGCCCGACCGTGCTCTGCGTCATTCGTCCCTCGTCCGCCGTCGATCCGCGCGGTGTCCCGCGAGCCGGATCGAGCCTAACCCGTGAGTGTGGGAGCTCCGTGGGATCAGTAGTCGGGCTCCCTCGGGCGGCGGGGCCGGGCGTCGTCGGCGCCGTCGGACTGCTGCATCGCCTGGTCGATGAGCGCCTGGCGCATCGGATCGGGGAACTCGTCGTCGAGCTCGTCCGGCTCCGCGGGGCGCCTTGGAGGAGCGGGGGCCTCCTCCGCGGCGACGGCGGGCGCGGCCATCGCCGCCTCCACGAGCGCGAAGTCCTCCTCGTCCATCGCCGTGGCCGCTGCAGGCGCCGGGCGGTGCCTCCGCCGCGAGAGGAACGCGCCGATGCTCTCGGAGCGCGAGGCGAGGATCGGCCCGACGATGGCCATGATCAGCACGTAGAGGCCGGCGAAGGGCTGGATCCGCTCGTCGAGCCCCGCCGAGAGCGAGAGCGTCGCCAGGATGAGCGCGAACTCGCCCCGGTTGTGCAGGATGAACGCCGCGTTCAGGCCGGCGCGCGGTCCGAGCTTGTTGAGCCAGGCGACGAACTGCCCCGCGCCGAGGTTGAGGACGATGGTCATCACCGCGGCGATGAGCACCGGCACCACGACGCTCGGGAACGCGCCGGGATCCAGCCCGAGACCGAAGTTGACGAAGAAGAAGGCGCCGAACACGTCGCGCAGCGGGATCGCGATGTGCTCGACCCTCGACCGGAACCGCGTCGCACCGATGACCAGTCCGATCAGGAACGCGCCGATGGCGTCCGTCACTCCGAGGACCTCGCCGATGCCGCCGAACAGGATGGCGAGTCCGAAGAACAGGATCGTGAACAGCTCGTCGTCGCGGGTGCGGAAGAAGCGGGAGACGACCTTCCCGCCCCAGCGGGCGATCGCGAACATCACCACGAGGAACGCGAACGCGATGACGAGCTTGAGCACCACCGGCCACGGCTCCGTCTCCCCCGAGAGCACGACGGACACGATCGCCAGGTACACCGCGATGAAGATGTCCTCGACGACCGTGACGCCCAGGATCATCGGCGTCTCGGGGTTCGCCAGGCGCTTGAGCTCGATCAGCAGCTTGGTGACGATCGCGCTCGAGCTCGTCGCCGTGATGCCCGCGATGATCAGCGCCTCGCGGCTGCCCCAGCCCAGCGCGAAGCCGAAGCCCAGGCCGACGGCCATGTTGACCGCGATGTAGGAGCCTCCGGAGAGGATCAGGCGGCCGGCGTTCCCGAAGAACTCGTCCTGGTCGAACTCCAGACCGAGGTTGAACAGCAGCAGGATCAGTCCGAAGACCGCGGTCAGCTCGATGTAGCTCGACTCGAAGTCGAGCGGGAAGAGGTGGAAGTTCGGACTCGCGAGGAGCCCGACGACCATGTAGATCGGGATGGCCGGGAGCCCGATCGTCCTCCCCAGCCGGCCGAGGACGTAGGCGACGACGAACAGGACGCCGAGGACGATGAGGTCTTCGCCGTGGTGCATCCTCAGGCTCCGGGCGGGGCGTCGACCGTCTTGGCGAAGCTGCCGGTGCGGAAGAACGCGAACGCCTTGGCGACCTTCTCGGGGCTGCCGGCCACCACGAGGGTGTCGCCGGGGAAGACGCGGAAGTCGGGGGCCGGCGCCGGGTTGGCGGCGTCGCCCCGGACCACGGCGACGACGGTCAGCCCGACGATCCCGCGGTCGGCCGGCTTGCCGAGCTGCTGTCCGGCGATGTGGTCGTCGTAGTCGACGGTGAACCAGTCGATCGAGAGGCCCGGGATCTGGTCGAGCGCGGTCAGCGACTCCGTGATCTGCGTGCCGCCGAGCAGCTCGGCGAGCGTGTGCGCCTCGTCGTCGCTCAGGCGGAGGGACACCTTGGCGCCGTCCTGGTCGCCCTCGGCGAACGTGATCAGGTCGCTGTGGCCGGAGCGGTGGGCGATGACGCCGACCTTGCCGCCGTCGGCCGTCAGGAAGGTGTGCAGAACGCCGACACCGGGCAGTTTGACCCTGCGGACCTCGACCATGCGTGCTCCCTCCGCGCCGTGCGGCGCTCCCACTCGGGACTTCCAGCTTAGGCGCGCTGCGGACCCTCCGGCCGAGGGAACCCCGACCCGTCGAGGGAGCCCGCAGTTCCTGGCGGTCTCGACGGTCCGGGGTTCCCTCGCTGTCCACAGGGGGTGGAGGGGAGTTTCCACAGACGGGGAAGGCGGAGGGGAGGAGGGGCGGCGAGGAGGCGAGAGTGGGGGGATGAGTGCGGTGAGGATCTTCCGGGACGAGGCGTGCGGCCGGTCGGACGAGTTCGTGCGGCTGCGCCGCGGAGTGTACGTGCGGGCGGGCGAGTGGGCGGAGGCCTCGGTGGACGAGAGGCAGCGGGCGCGGATCGACGCAGTGGCCGCGACCTGGACCGCGCCCTTCTTCCTCCGCGAGTCGGCGGCTGCGGTCTGGGGACTCCCCCTGGTCGAGCCGCTCGCGGAGACCGTCCACGTCGAGGGGGCGACGGACGTGGGCAGCCGGACGCGCAACGGCGTCGCCGAGCACCGGGGCGCGCGTCTGCCCTCGCTCGCGCTGATCGACGGTCTCGCCGTCTCGGACCTCGCGCAGACCGTCTTCGATCTGGCGCGGTTCTCCTCCTTCCGGCGCGCCGTCGTCGCGGCCGACCACGCCCTCCGCCTCGTCGACGAGGGCGGCTCGCCCCTGCTCACGCGTGAGGAGCTCCTGCGCCGGCACGCGGAGCTGCCCCCGGGCTCCCGGGGCCGCACGACGAGCGCCGCCGTGATCGCCTTCGCCGATCCCGCCTCCGAGACTCCGCTCGAGTCGATCAGCCGAGTAGCGGTGCACGTCGGCGGGCTGCCCGCGCCGGTACTCCAGCATCCTGTGCGCGACCAGGACGGGCTCGCCGGGATCGTCGACTTCTTCTTCGAGGAGGCGGGCGTGATCGGCGAAGCGGACGGCGACCACAAGTACACCGACCCGGCGTTCCTCCGGGGGCGCTCGCCTGAGCAGATGCTGCTGGCCGAGAAGCGCCGCGAGGACCGGCTCCGCGCCCGGGTCCGCAGCGTCGTCCGCTGGGGCTGGCGCGAAGCCTACGAGGTCCGCCCCCTGCTCGTCCGGCTGGCCCGCGCAGGCGTCCGACGCGTCGAGGGAACCCCCAACCGTCGAGGGAGCCGGCTGTTCACGGCGGCCTCGACGGTCCGGGGTTCCCTCGGTCGGTGAGCGTCAGCTCGGCTGGTACGGAGCGACGACGACCTCGACCCGCTGGAACTCCTTGAGGTCGGAGTAGCCGGTCGTCGCCATCGAGCGGCGCAGGGCGCCGATGAGGTTCGCCGTGCCGTCGGCGCCGGTGGCCGGGCCGTAGAGGACCTGCTCGAGGGTGCCGACGGTGCCGACCTCGACGCGCCGACCGCGCGGCAGCTGCGGGTGGTGCGCCTCCGCGCCCCAGTGCCAGCCGCCGCCCGGAGCGTCGGTCGCACGGGCCAGCGCCGAGCCGAGCATCACGGCGTCCGCGCCCACGGCGACAGCCTTCACGATGTCGCCGGAGGTGCCGAGGCCGCCGTCCGCGATGACGTGCACATAGCGTCCGCCCGACTCGTCGAGGTAGTCGCGGCGAGCGCCGGCGACATCGGCGACCGCGGTCGCCATCGGAGCCTGGATGCCGAGCGTCGTGCGGGTGGTGGAGGCGGCACCGCCGCCGAACCCGACGAGGACGCCCGCGGCGCCCGTGCGCATGAGGTGCAGCGCCGCGGTGTACGTGGAGGCGCCGCCGACGATGACGGGGACGTCGAGCTCGTAGATGAACTTCTTGAGGTTCAGCGGCTCGGTGTCGCGCGAGACGTGCTCGGCCGAGACGGTCGTGCCGCGGATGACGAACACGTCGACCCCGGCGTCGACGACGGTCTGGTAGAGCTCCGCGGTCCGCTGGGGCGACAGTGCACCGGCGACGGTCACTCCCGCGGCGCGGATCTCGGCCAGGCGCGCGGTCACCAGCTCGGGGCGGATCGGAGCGGAGTAGATCTCCTGCATCCGCTGCGTCGCGGTCTCGGCCGGAAGCCGGCGGATCTCCTCGAGCAGCGGCTCCGGGTCCTCGTACCGCGTCCACAGGCCCTCGAGGTCGAGCACGCCCAGCGCCCCCAGATGCCCGAGCCGGATCGCCGTCGCCGGCGACACCACCGAGTCCATCGGCGCGGCGAGGATCGGCGTCGCGAACTGGTACGCGTCGATCGACCACTTCACCGACACGACCTCGGGGTCGCGCGTCCGGCGGCTCGGGACGACGGCGATGTCGTCGAAGGCGTACGCGCGGCGGGCGCGCTTGGCGCGCCCGATCTCGATCTCCATGAGGCCGAGTTTACTGTGGCTCGCTCCTCGCTCCGCTCGCCGCTCGCCCGCAGTCGGCTCGAGCGGGTGGTCACGTTCCGCAGAGCGTCCTCCGTCCGCGCTACGACGATCCGCTCGCACGCGGATCGCCGGTCACCGCCGAGCGGTGTCAGCTGTGGCTCGCTCCTCGCTCCTCGCTCCGCTCGTCACTCGCCCGCAGTCGGCCCGAGTGGGCGGTCGCGTTCCGCAGAGCATCCCGCGTCCGCGCTACGACGATCCGCTCGCACGCGGATCGCCGGTCACCGCCGAGCGGTGTCAGCTGTGGCTCGCTCCTCGCTCCGCTCGTCGCTCGCCCGCAGTCGGCTCGAGCGGGTGGTCACGTTCCGCAGAGCGTCCTCCGTCCGCGCTACGACGATCCGCTCGCACGCGGATCGCCGGTCACCGCCGC
>NZ_PSWL01000016.1:0-12430 GCF_002932755.1 Rathayibacter sp. AY1B6 | reverse complement strand
GTCGCTCGCCCGCAGTCGGCTCGAGCGGGTGGTCACGTTCCGCAGAGCGTCCTCCGTCCGCGCTACGACGATCCGCTCGCACGCGGATCGCCGGTCACCGCCGAGCGGTGTCAGCTGCGGCTCGAACAGGTGGACGCGATCCGCAGAGCGGGCCGCGACCGCGCCACGACGATCCGCTGGCACGCGGATCGCCGGTTCGCGCTCCCACCGTGCTCCAGAGCCCCGATCGCTCGCCCACGGTCGGCACGAGCGGGTGGACGCGATCCGCAGAGCGGGTCGGCTCTGTCGCACGAGCACGTGAACTCCGCACGGCCGCTACGACGATCCACTGGAACGCGGAACGCCGTTCCCGGCTCCGTCGCGCACTCGCGCGGTACGGGCAGTGACCACTCCCTCGCGTCCGCAGAGGCGGAAGCCCTCCCCCGCAGTCGCGGCGGCGCCTCGCGCCGCTCGCGCTGCGCCCCCCGGCTCGCCAGACGGACTACGGTGCTCGTCTCCCGGAGGGAGGCGGCGGATCGGGATCGCGGCCCCTCCGGCGTGGTGGGCGTACGGGCCGCAGGCCCGTCGGGCAGAGGGGCCGCGATCCCGATCCGCCGCCGGCCCCACCAGAAGCCCTCAGCGCCGGTAGTTCGGCGCCTCCACCACCATCTGCACATCGTGAGGGTGCGACTCCTTCAGCCCGGCCGCCGTGATGCGCACGAACTTCCCGCGCTCCTTCAGCTCGGGGATGGTGCGCGCTCCGACGTAGAACATCGACTGGCGCAGTCCGCCGGCGAGCTGGTAGGCCACGTTCGCGAGCGGGCCGCGGTAGGGCACCTGGCCCTCGATGCCCTCGGCGATCAGCTTGTCGTCGGTGGGGACGTCGGACTGGAAGTAGCGGTCCTTCGAGTAGGAGGTCCGCTCGCCGCGGGTCTGCAGGGCGCCGAGGGAGCCCATTCCGCGGTAGGTCTTGAACTGCTTGCCGTTCTGGAACACGAGGTCGCCGGGGCTCTCCTCGCAGCCCGCGAGGAGGGAGCCGAGCATCACGGTGTCGGCGCCGGCGACGAGCGCCTTGGCGATGTCGCCGGAGTACTGGAGGCCGCCGTCGGCGATCACGGGGACGCCGGACTCGCGCGCGGCGAGGGACGCCTCGTAGACCGCGGTGACCTGCGGGACGCCGACGCCGGCGACGACGCGGGTGGTGCAGATCGAGCCGGGGCCGACGCCGACCTTGATCGCGTCGGCGCCCGCGTCGACGAGGGCCTGCGCCCCGGAGCGGGTCGCGACGTTGCCCCCGATGACGTCGACGCCGGCGAACGCCGCATCGGACTTCAGGCGGCGGATGATGTCGAGCACGCCGGCGGAGTCGCCGTTGGCGGTATCGACGACGATCACGTCGACGCCCGCGTCGAGCAGGGCCGTGGCGCGCTGCCAGGCGTCGCCGAAGAAGCCGATCGCGGCGCCGACCCGCAGGCGGCCCTCGTCGTCCTTCGTGGCGTTCGGGTACTGCTCCGACTTGTCGAAGTCCTTGACCGTGATGAGACCGGCGAGCTTGCCCTGCGCGTCGACGAGCGGCAGCTTCTCGATCTTGTGCTGCGCGAAGAGGGCGATGACCTCGCTGTCGGGGATGCCGACGCGGCCCGTGATCAGGCCGGTGCTGGTCATCACGTCGCGGACGAGCGTGGTCGCCTTCTCGAACGGCGAGACGAAGCGCATGTCGCGGTTGGTGATGATGCCCACGAGCACGCCGGTGGAGTCGACGACGGGGAGGCCGCTGATCCGGTACTGGCCGCAGAGGTCGTCGACCTGCGCGACGGTGGCGTCCGGGGTGGTCGTGACGGGGTTCGAGACCATTCCCGACTCGCTCCGCTTCACCCGGTCGACCTGGTCGGCCTGGTCGGCGATGGAGAGGTTGCGGTGCAGGACGCCGAGTCCGCCCTGGCGGGCCATCGCGATCGCCATGCGCGCCTCGGTGACGGTGTCCATCGCCGCGGAGAGCAGCGGGGTCGCCACGCTGATGCGCTTGGTGAGGCGGGAGGCCGTGTCGGCCTCGCTCGGGATGACGTCGGTGTGCCCCGGGAGGAGCATGACGTCGTCGTAGGTGAGTCCGAGGAATCCGAAGGGATCCGGCTGGTCCATCAATGCCCCTTAGCAGGTCGAGTGCGGGAGCCCGGAGAGGACGGGAGGAGTCCGCTCACGAGCGCCACGGTTGTTCGATCTTAAGCGCCGCGGGGCCCGCGGTATTCCTCGACGCTGCGGCCGACGGGCCTCGGATGGGCGCTGGAGCGCTCTCCTCTCCCTCATAATGTCGTCACGCGTAAGTGCGGACGGTGAAACACCGCCGACACATGCGGAACGTATGGTCAACCAACGTTGTTTGACGACGGCGATTCGGGCGTGCCCGGAGACCCCATCCGTCTGTGCACCCTGACGAGAGGTAGACGTCTTGCTCACAGCCAGCCGTTCGATGCGCCGCCAGCGCTCGACGACCCTGCATCCGACGGACCGGGAGGCGCCCCGTGGATAGGAGACGCCCGAGGCTCCGAGACCGCCTCCTGGCCCTGGGTCTGCTCGCCGCGACCCTCACCGGGATCGCCGCGGCGGCCCCCGCCGCACTCGCCGCCACCACCGCCGACCAGTCGATCATCGCCTGGGTCCGCGTGCAGGGGACGAACGAGAACCTGACGGGGGTGACCGTCGAGATCGGCGGTGACGCCTCCGCGACCGTGACCACCGGCGAGGACGGCCGAGCCACGTTCCCCCTCGACGCCGCGGGCACCTACACGGTGACCGTCGACGAGGAGTCGCTGCCCGCCGACAAGGGCTACCCCGCCGCGGGTCAGAACCCGAAGCAGGTGAAGATCGTCGCCTCGCAGAATCAGATCGTGAACTTCATCGTCTCGACGGCCAACCCGAAGGGCTCCGGGGCGACCGTCCCGGTCCCGACGGACTCCGCCGCTCCGACGAGCCCCGCGACCGAGGGCACGACCGGCAACGACGCGACGAACCCCGACGGGACGTCCAACGCGGTGAACCAGCCGGTGTCGGCCGACACGTTCTGGATCATCTTCTGGCCGAAGGTCGTCACCGGCCTGATCTTCGGGCTCCTGATCGCCCTCGCGGCGATCGGAGCCTCTCTGATCTACGGCGTGACCGGCCTGAACAACTTCGCTCACGGCGAGCTGGTCACCTTCGGTGCGCTGATGGCGTACCTCTTCTCCGGGGTCTTCGGACTCCCGGCGCTGCTGGCCATCCCGATCGCGGTGATCCTCGGCGGGGCCTTCGGCTTCGTCCAGGACGGGCTGCTCTGGAAGCCGTTGCGGAAGAAGGGCATCCAGCTCATCCCGCTGATGATCGTGACGATCGGCCTCTCGCTGGCCCTGCGCTACGTGTTCGTCTTCTTCTTCGGGGCCGACCGCCTCTCGCTCCCCAACAGCACCGCTCCGTTCTTCACGGTGCCGGAGCTCGGGATCAGCCTGAAGTTCACCGACATCGTCGGCGCCGTCGTCGGCGTCGTCTGCATCGTCGCCGTGGCCTACGTCCTCACGAAGACGAAGATCGGCAAGGCGATGCGGGCGGTCTCGGACAACCGCGCCCTCGCCTCCGCCTCGGGCATCAACGTCGAGCGCGTCATCCGCGTCGTCTGGGTGATGTCGGGCGCTCTCGCCGCACTGGCGGGCGTCTACATCGGCTACTACCAGTCGCTGCGCTGGGACACGGGAGCGTCGATCCTGCTGCTGATCTTCGCGGCGATCACGCTCGGCGGACTCGGCTCCGCCTACGGCGCGCTGGTCGGCTCGCTCATCATCGGACTGATGATGAACATCTCGACGATCTGGATCCCGGAGAACCTCAAGTACGTGGCTCCGCTCGTTCTCATGATCATCATCCTCCTGGTCAGGCCGCAGGGAATCCTGGGCCGCAAGGAACGGATCGGCTAGGACACCATGAACCTCAACTTCATCTGGCTGGCGATCGGGCAGATCGTCGATCCCACTGTCGCCGCGTACGCGCTGGCGACCATCGGCCTGGTCATCCACTTCGGATTCACGGGGCTGCTCAACTTCGGACAGGCCGGCTTCATGGCGGTGGGCGGCTACGCCTTCGCCATCACCTCGGTCAAGTTCGAGTGGCCCGTCTGGGGCTCCTTCCTCGCGACGATCGTCGCGGCGACCGTCTTCGCGCTCATCCTGGGCATCCCGACGCTCCGGCTGCGGGCCGACTACCTCTCGATCGTCACGATCGCGGCGGCGGAGATCATCCGGCTCTCGGTCAAGACCCCCGAGTTCTCGGCGATCACCGGCGGCTCGGAGGGCATCAACGGCGCCGCGAAGGCGTTCAACGACCTCAACCCGCTCCCCGAGGGCCGCTGGGGCATCGGCGTGCTCACCTACAGCCAGGACCAGTGGTGGGTGCGGATCGTCGGCTGGGGCCTCGTGCTCCTGGCCTGCCTCCTGGTGTTCCTCCTGATGCGCAGCCCCTGGGGCCGCGTCATCAAGGGCATCCGCGAGGACGAGGACGCCGTGCGCTCGCTCGGCAAGAACGTCTTCTCGTACAAGATCCAGGCGCTCATCCTGGGCGGAGTGCTCGGAGGCCTCGCAGGAGCGCTGTTCATCCTCCCCCGCTCGCTCCAGCCCGACAACTACGGCACCCAGCTCACGTTCTTCCTCTACACGATCATGCTGCTGGGCGGCGCTGCGACGGTCTTCGGACCCGTCGTCGGCTCGATCATCTTCTGGGTCGTCCTCGGTCTGACCGACGGACTGCTCACGCTCGGGATCGACACCGGGGTCCTCAACAACGACCTCATCCGCCTCACCACCGTGCAGACCGGACCCATCCGGTTCATCGTGGTGGGGGTAGCCCTCATGCTCCTGGTGATCTTCAGACCCCAGGGGATCTTCGGCAAGAAGAAGGATCTGCACTTTGCCTAAGACGCCGGTCTCGGACATCACCGAGGAAGCAATCGTCCCCGGGGTCCGGAAGAAGGACCCCATCGTCGTCGCCGACAACGTCAGCCGCCGCTTCGGCGGACTGACCGCTGTCGACGTCGAGCACCTCGAGATCCCCCGCGGATCCATCACCGCCCTGATCGGCCCGAACGGGGCCGGCAAGACCACGTTCTTCAACCTGCTGACGGGCTTCGACAAGCCCAACACCGGCAAGTGGAACTTCAAGGGCAAGAACCTCGCCAACGTCCCGGCCTACCGGGTGTCGCGGATGGGCATGGTGCGCACGTTCCAGCTCACCAAGGCGCTCGGCGGCATGACGGTGCTCGAGAACATGCTGCTCGGCGCGAAGGGGCAGAAGGGCGAGAACATCTTCACCTCGCTCATCCGCCCGCTGTGGTCGAAGGAGGAGGACTCGATCGAGCAGCGCGCGATCCGCCTGCTCGAGAGGTTCAAGCTGGACACCAAGCGGGACGACTACGCGTCGAGCCTGTCGGGCGGCCAGAAGAAGCTGCTCGAGATGGCGCGGGCGCTGATGTCGGAGCCCGAGCTCGTCATGCTCGACGAGCCGATGGCCGGCGTGAATCCGGCGCTGACGCAGTCGCTCCTGGGCCACATCGTGAATCTGAAGGACGAGGGCATGACCGTGCTCTTCGTCGAGCACGACATGCACATGGTCAACACGATCGCCGACTGGGTGATCGTGATGGCCGAGGGCAAGGTCGTCGCCGAGGGCCCGCCCTCGACCGTGATGAACGACCCGGCCGTCATCGACGCGTACCTGGGCGCTCACCACGACACCGACCTGGGCACGATCGAGGGCCAGCTCGAGATCGCCGAGGAGATGGACTCCGACCTCGTCCGCGAGGACGTGGAGCTGCAGGCGGAGCAGGCCGGCATCCCGACGCCCGGCCACGACGCTCCGGCCGCCGCTCCGGCCTCCGCGCCGACGAGCGTCGCCCCGACGACCGACGCCCCGGCCGTCGAATTCGAGAAGGACGAGAGATGACCGCCGACACGACGACTCCGAACACCCTCGAGACGCACGACCTGCACGCGGGCTACGTGCCGGGGGTCAACATCCTCAACGGCTCCAACGTCTACGTGAAGCGCGGCGAGCTCGTCGGGATCATCGGCCCGAACGGCGCCGGCAAGTCGACGCTGCTGAAGGCGATGTTCGGCCTGGTCAACATCCGCCAGGGCACCGTCGTGCTGAACGGCGAGGACATCACCGGCCTCAAGGCCGACAAACTGGTGTCCAAGGGCGTGGGCTTCGTGCCGCAGAACAACAACGTCTTCCCGTCGCTCACCATCGAGGAGAACCTCGAGATGGGCATGTACCAGAAGCCGAAGCTGTACAAGGAGCGGCTCGAGTTCGTCACGGAGCTCTTCCCGGAGCTCAGCAAGCGGCTCAAGCAGCGCTCGGGGTCGCTCTCGGGCGGTGAGCGCCAGATGGTGGCGATGTCGCGGGCTCTGATGATGGACCCGTCGATGCTGCTGCTCGACGAGCCCAGCGCGGGCCTGTCCCCGATGCGGCAGGACGAGACCTTCGTCAACGTGCAGAGGATCAACCGCGCCGGTGTCTCGATCATGATCGTCGAGCAGAACGCGCGGCGGGCGCTGCAGATCTGCGACCGCGGCTACGTCCTCGACCAGGGCCGCGACGCCTACGAGGGCGCGGGCCGGGAGCTGATGAACGACCCCAAGGTCATCGAGCTCTACCTGGGCACGCTCGCGACGACCAACGAGGTCACCACGAGCACCCCGACCGTCGGCGGCTGACTCCGCCGCGAAGGGCCCGTCGTCTCCGGACGGCGGGCCCTTCGTCGTTCCCCGGGGGGGGGCGGAGCGGGTCGGAGGGTCGGCGCGGCCCCACGTGGAGGTCGAACGGCCCCGGACGGAGGCCGGTTCGGCCCGGAGAGCCGGAGGGGCCCGCCCGGGGAGGCGGGCGGTCCGGTCCCCGGAGACGCGGCCGCACGGAGTGCGCGCGGGAGGAGTCGGTCGGGCCGCTCCCCGGCCGCGGACAGGCCTCCAGCGGTCTCTCCGTGGCACGCGTCGCACCCCGGGACGTCAGCGGGACGGCGGGTCGGCGACCTCGCCTCCTGTCCGCGGAACGAGGGCACGACAGCGAGAGTCTCTCCGCACCCGCGACCCCCACGAGGGGGACGGGAAATCGCCCCTCCTGCCGTAGTTTTGGGGACACGGGACAGCCCTGCAGGGGCACGTCCCGGTCCCCTCTCCCCCGGTAGGGACCGCGATCGGCCGCCGATCTCCTCCCCTCCCCGCAGCGCCTCGAGCGCCGCGTCGTCCGCCTCGAAGGAGCCGACCATGAAGAGCTACACCCCCGCCCCTGTGGAACTCGGAGCCGGCTTCGGCACAGGTGCGATCGGCGACTACGAGCGCTGGCGCGTCGTCGGCGTCTACGCCCAGGTCGTCATCGCGGAGACCACGGGAGGCAAGCGCCGCAACTACAGTCGCTCCTTCGTCACGTACCGTCTCGCGCAGGAGGCGGAGCTGCTCCGCGCCTCCTAGGCTCTCCGCTGCACACGGAGCGCGCGTCCTCCCTCGGAGGGCGCGCGCTTCTGCGTTCCCGCTCGACGTCGTCGCTCCCGCCCGCGGTCCGTCACGGCGCTCCTCGAGGCCGAGAGAGGCGCTCGGAGGCGCCCACTGCCCGCCGGGGCTCCTCAATCCCCTGGAGTGGCCGCCTCGACGCCGCGTGAGGCCCTGGACGCCACGGAGCCGTTCGTCCGCGCCCGGACAGCGGTCGCCGCCGCAACGGCCGCCCCGCCTCGCTGCGCCCGTCCGCGCGACCGGTGCGTCTCCGCCTCTGCGCTCCGGGAACGGCGGAGGGGCCCGGTCCGAAGACCGAGCCCCTCAGGGATGCGGCAGGAGCCGCGTCACCGCGTCGTCAGTTCAGCGAACCCTCGACGGTCTCCTCGAAGGAGGTGGTGTTGCCCGTGCCGTACTTGTAGATCGAGACCGAGGCCTCGCTGGTGTCGCCGTTCTCGTCGAACGAGATCGGGCCGGAGAGGCCGTCGTAGTCGACGTCCTCGCCGTCGGCGATGAGCTTCGCGCAGTCGGCGAAGGTCGTGCACTTGGTGCCGCCCTCGGAGACCGACATGAGGTTGTCGCGGATGGTCGCGCCGTCCGTCGCCTTGCCCTGGAGCGCGGCGAGAGCGGTCAGGACCGTGGCGTCGTACGACTCCGGCGCGTAGCTGAACACGGTCAGCGCGTCGTTGCCCTGCGACTCGACGAGCGACTGCAGCTTGCTCTGGAAGTCCTCGGACGCCTGGACGCCGGGGTTGGTGAACTGCGCGCCGGCGATGTCGACGTTGGTGTCGGACTCGCCGATGACGCCGTAGTTGCCGTCCGTGCCGTAGAGCTTCGAGAAGTCGAAGCCCTTCGCCGAGAGCTGCTCCGCGATGGTCTTGATCTCGTCGAACGAGATGACGACCAGCGCGTCGGGGTTCGGGGCGAGGACCGAGGTCAGCGCCGAGTTGAAGTCGGTCGAGGCCGGCTCGAAGATCTCCTCGGCCGCGACGGATGCTCCGCCCGCCTCGAGGGTCTCCTTGATGTTCTTCTCGAGGCCGGTGCCGTACGCGTCGTTCATGTACAGGATCGAGACGTTGGTCTTGCCGTCGCCGAGGATCTTGTTGCCGAGGATGCGGCCCTGGAGCACGTCCGAGGGAGCGGTGCGCCAGTAGTAGCCGTCGTCGTCGTAGGTCGTGAAGTCCGGCGAGGTGTTGGCCGGCGAGATCTGGACGACGCCCGCCTGGGTCACCTGGTCGATGAAGGTCTTCGAGACGCCCGAGGACGCCGCGCCGATGATGGCGGAGACGTTGTCGGCGATGAGGGACGTGGCCGACTGCGTCGCGATGTCGGTCGTGGTGTCGCCCGAGTCCTTCTGCTCCACGTCGATGGTGATGCCGGCCTTGGCGTCGTTGATGTCGACGACCGCCTGGTCGACGCCCGCGATCTCGGGCGGGCCGAGGACGGCGAGGGTGCCGGTCTGGGGGAGGATCGTGCCGATCTTCAGGGACAGGTCGCCCGAGCCGCTGTCGCCGCCCGATCCGCTGTCGCCGCCGCCGGCACAGCCGGCGAGGACGAGAGCGCTGGCGCCCAGAATGGCGACGCCGCCGAGGGTTGCCCGGAGGGACCGCGCGCGGGCCGAGCCGGCCTTCGCGTAAACGCCCATGTTGCTCCTTGAGAGGTGTGTGTCAGTGGGAGCGGCGCCGGTGGCAACCGCTCGGCCAACCTAACCTTCGAAGCAGCCGTGAACAATACAGGGGTGTTACCAATACGTTTCGCGACCGGATCGTTACCATTCCGCCGT
This sequence comes from Rathayibacter sp. AY1B6, assembly GCF_002932755.1. NCBI lineage: Bacteria > Bacillati > Actinomycetota > Actinomycetes > Micrococcales > Microbacteriaceae > Rathayibacter > Rathayibacter sp. AY1B6. Next base: position 3,169 of record NZ_PSWL01000016.1, on the reverse strand, counting down.
CGCACCGCGTCAGGACGACGCGTTCCGCAGATCAGACGGAGGAACGGCGCCGTCTGCGCTCCGCGGCGACGAGGTCGCCTGAGAAGATCGCCAGGGCGGCCCACACCAGCGCGAAGCCGATCCAGCGCTCGAGCGGCATCTCCTCGTGCAGGACGAAGGCCCCGACGAGGAACTGCAGGAACGGCGTCAGGTACTGCACGAAGCCGACGATCGAGAGCGGGAGGCGCCGGGCGGCGCCCGCGAACAGGAGCAGCGGGACGGCCGTGACGATGCCGGCCGAGGCGAGGATCAGGGCGTGTCCCGTCCCCTCCGTCGTCAGGGTCAGACCCACCGTGGAGCCCACGACCGCCAGCTGCACGACGGCGAGCGGCGTCAGCCAGAGCGTCTCGAGCGTCAGCCCGCCGACCGCGTCCACTGTGCCTCCGACGCGGCTCTTCACCAGGCCGTAGAGGCCGAACGAGAAGGCGAGGGCGAGCGAGATCCACGGGAAGGATCCGTAGCCCACCGCGATGACCAGCACCGCGACCGCGCTGACGCCCATCGCGGCCCACTGCAGGGGCCGCAGGCGCTCGCGCAGCACCAGGACACCCAGCAGCACCGTGACCAGCGGATTCATGAAGTAGCCCAGAGCCGCCTCGATGACGTGGCCCGTGGTCGTGGCGATCACGTAGACCTGCCAGTTGACGTAGATGAGCACGCCCGCGATCGCCATCACGCCGAGCAGGCGGGGGCGGCGCAGCAGCGCGCCGAAGGAGCGCCAGCCGCGGAGGACCGTGAGCAGGATCACGCAGAACACGAGCGAGAAGAGCACCCGGAAGGCGACGATCTCGAACGGCGAGGCCGGCGCCATCGCGATGAAGTAGAGGGGCATCGCGCCCCAGAGCAGGTAGGCCGAGAACGCGAACAGCAGCCCCGTGCCGGACATCCCGCCCGGGCGTCCGGAGGCGCCGAGAGCCTCCACTCCTTCGCCGAGGGGCACGTCCGAGGGGGACGGCGAGACGGACTCGGCGGGGGTGCGGGAGCTGGTCACTCCCCCGATGCTACGCAGGCGCGGGGCGGGGGGACGGTCCTGTACCGGACGGATCAGGCCACTGGTCGCGAGGAGGACCGGGAACGACGGAAGGGCCCGCCGACCGAGGTCGACGGGCCCTTCCGAGGGATGCTGCCTAGCGGACGACGACCGCGAGGACGTCGCGAGCGGAGAGGACCAGCAGGTCCTCGCCACCGAACTTGACCTCGGTTCCGCCGTACTTGGAGTAGATCACCTTATCGCCGACGGCGACGTCGAGCGGCACGCGGTTGCCGTTGTCGTCGATGCGACCGGGTCCGACGGCGACGACCTCGCCCTCCTGCGGCTTCTCCTTGGCGGTATCGGGGATGACGAGACCGGAAGCGGTCACCTGCTCCGCCTCGACCTGCTTGATGACGATGCGATCTTCGAGCGGCTTGATGGACACCGACACGGTTGACCTCTTTCTTGACGACGATGTGGGCGGAACGCGGTTCTGGCACACACGCTCCGAGAGTGCTAGATCCATCGTAGGGGCTCCGCTGGCACTCGTGCAATCAGAGTGCCAAGCGGGGCGGCGGACCCGCCGGGAGGCCGTGGCCTACCATGGCCGGATGCGACGTGACGAGCTGGTCGAGCTCCTCTCCCCCGAGGGCCTCCGGCTCCTCGACTCCCTCGACGGCTACCGGTCGGACGATCTGGTCCGGGCCGTGGCACGCCTCCGGGCGGCCGGCCACTCCCCCGTCCTCGTCGCCGCGGTGCTGACCCAGGCGAGGCTCCGGCAGAAGGCGGAGGCGAAGTTCGGCGAGTTCGCCCGCTCGATGCTCTTCACGGACGCGGGACTCGAGCAGGCGACGCGATTGCGCGTCGCCGCACTGCACGCCGGCCGGTTCGCCGCCGCGGGAGCGGCGCACGTCGCCGACCTCGGCAGCGGTATCGGGGGCGACGCCCTCGCCCTGGCCGCGATCGACCTGGCGGTCACCGCCGTCGAGGCCGACGAGGTCACCGCGACCCTGGCCAGCTTCAACCTCGCCCCGTTCCCCGCGGCGAGCGCCGTGCACTCGACGGCCGAGGCCTTCGACCTCGACGGCTTCGACGCCGTCTACCTCGACCCCGCGCGCCGCACGGCCGGCCACCGCGAGACCCGTCGGCTCGACGATCCGGACGACTACTCCCCCTCGCTCGACTTCGCGTTCGGCCTCGCCGAGCACCTCCCGGTGGGCGTGAAGGTGGGCCCGGGCTTCGACCGAGATCGCCTCCCCCGGGACGCCGAGGCGCAGTGGGTCTCGGTCGACGGCGAGCTGGTCGAGACCGGGCTCTGGTTCGGTGCTCTGGCGCGACCGGGCGTGCGCCGCTCCGCCCTGCTGCTCGGAGCGGCCGGCTCCTCCGAGCTCACCGCGGCGGGTGACAGCGAGGACGAGGAGGTCGGCCCGCTCGGCGCGTTCGTCCACGAGCCCGACGGCTCGGCGATCCGGGCGCGCCTCCTGGGCGAGCTCGCGCGCTCCAGCGGCTCGCGGATGCTCTCGCCCAGCATCGCCTACCTGACGGGCGACGAGGCGGCCGCCTCGCCCTTCCTCCGCAGCTTCCGGGTCCTCGCCGAGCTGCCGCTGGACGAGCGCACGCTGGCGAAGGAGCTGCGCACCCGCGGCGTCGGCGTGCTCGAGATCAAGAAGCGCGGAGTGGACATCGACCCCGCCCGCTTCCGCAAGCGCCTGGGCCTGTCCGGCACCGGCAGCGCGGTGCTGATCCTGACGCGGATCGCCGGGCGCCACCGCGCCCTGCTGGCGGAGCGCGTCGAGCGGCCCGCGCCGGCTCAGTAGCCGGAGGTGCCGGCGGCGAGGGCCACCACGACGAAGACGAGGAAGACCGCCAGGTAGATCAGCGAGACGGCGATGCCGGCGAACCCGGTGATGATCGCGGTCAGCGCGAAGCCGCGCGCGGCCGGCTCGCGCCGGCGTCCGAGGAAGCCGAGGACGACGGCCGGAGCCGACAGCAGGAAGCCGAAGCCCGCGGCGAAGAGCGTGATGACCAGGCCGACGATGCCGAGGATCATCCCGACGAGGCTCAGCGTGCGCGGGACGACGGGCGCCGGTGCGGCCGCGTAGGCGGCGGGGTGGCCGGGCGCGGAGGGATACGCGGGCGCCGAGGGGTACGCGGGCG
>NZ_PSWL01000015.1:0-92854 GCF_002932755.1 Rathayibacter sp. AY1B6 | reverse complement strand
ACCCCCTCCCCCGCGACCCCGAGCCTCTCGGAGCAGATCGCCCGCGCCGACCGGCTCGCCGTCCGCGACTGGCCCGCCGGCTTCCTCTGGGGTTCCGCGACAGCCGCCGCACAGATCGAGGGCGCCGGCCACGAGGGCGGCAAGGAGGACAGCATCTGGGACGCGTTCTCCCGCGTCCCCGGAGCGGTCGCGAAGGGCGACACCCCCGAGGTCGCGGTGGACCACTACCACCGGATGCCCGCGGACGTGCGGCTGATGAAGGAGCTGGGGCTCGGCTCCTACCGCTTCTCGGTCAGCTGGGCGCGCGTCAAGCCGGGCGACCGCGCGGTGAACCCCGAGGGCCTCGACTTCTACTCCCGTCTGGTCGACGAGCTGCTCGGCGCCGGCGTGCTGCCGTGGCTCACGCTCTACCACTGGGACCTCCCGCAGGCCGTCGAGGAGACCGGCGGCTGGGCGAACCGCGACACCGCCGAGCGCTTCCGGGACTACGCCGAGGCCGTCTACGAGAGCCTCGGCGACCGGGTGCAGCACTGGACGACGTTCAACGAGCCGTTCTGCTCGACCCTGCTCTCCTACGGCGCGGGCGTGCACGCCCCCGGCGTGATCTCGCAGCAGAAGGCTCTCGCCGCCGTGCACCACACGCACCTCGCCCACGGGCTGGCCGTCTCGACGCTCCGGCAGCTCGGCGCGCAGAACCTGGGCATCACGCTCAACCTCTCGAACGCCGTCCCCGACGACCCCGAGGACGAGGCCGACCTCGACGCGGCACGCCGCTTCGACGCCCTCCAGAACCGGATCTTCCTCGACCCGCTGCTGCTCGGCGAGTACCCCGAGGACCTGCTCGAGGACGTCGCCGGGCTCGGCCTCGACGAGCTGATCGTCGACGGCGACCTCGACCTCATCTCGCTCCCGCTCGACTTCCTCGGCGTGAACCACTACCACGACGACAACGTCTCGGCCCACCCGCTGCCGGCCGGGGCGGACGACTTCGCCCAGGCGACCGACCGCGAGGTCGGCTCCCCCTGGGTCGGCTCCGAGTTCATCACCTTCCCGTCGCGCGGGCTGCCGCGCACCGCGATGGACTGGGAGGTGAACCCCGACGGGCTGCGCTACCTGCTGACCCGCCTGGGCCTCGAGTACGAGAACCTCCCTCCGCTCTACGTGACCGAGAACGGCGCCGCCTACGACGACGTCGTCGAGGACGGCCGCGTGCACGACGCGGACCGCACGCAGTACGTGCTCGACCACGTCGAGAAGGTCGCCGACGCGATCGACCAGGGCGCCGACGTCCGCGGCTACTTCGTCTGGTCCCTCCTCGACAACTACGAGTGGGCCTGGGGCTACGAGAAGCGCTTCGGCATCGTGCGCGTCGACTACGGCACGCAGGAGCGGATCGTGAAGGACTCGGGCCTGGTCTACTCCCGGCTGCTCGGCGGCAGCGCCGCGGCGATCCTGGACTGACCCGTGAGCGAGCCGACGGGCGTCCGCGGCGGGGGCCGCTCCCCCACCCTCGAGATGGTCGCGGCGCGGGCCGGAGTCTCGCGCGCGACGGTCTCGCGGGTGGTCAACGGCGCCCCGCAGGTGGCCGCCGAGATCGTGGCCGCCGTGGAGAAGGCGATCGGCGAGCTCGACTACGTGCCCAACCACGCGGCGCGGATGCTCGCGTCGCGGCGCACGCAGTCGATCGCGCTGATCGTGCCGGAGTCGACCGCCCGCGTCTTCGCGGACCCGTTCTTCGCCTCGATCGTGCAGGGCGCCGCGATGCGCCTGGCCGACACGGACTACACGCTCTCGATGCTGATCGCCTCGGAGACGGACGGCGAGAAGACGCGGCGGTACCTGCTCGGCGGCAACGTCGACGGTGCGCTCGTGGTCTCGCACCACTCGGGCGACCACTCCTACGCCGCGCTCTCGGGCACGCTGCCGATCGTCTTCGGGGGCCGGCCGCTCTCGCCGGACGAGCGCGGCTCCTACTTCGTGGACGTGGACAACACGGAAGGGGCGGCCGTCGGCACCGCGCACCTCATCGAGCGCGGCCGGCGCCGGATCGCGACCATCGCGGGACCCGCCGACATGCCGCCGGGCGTCGACCGCCTGATCGGCTGGCGCGGCGCCCTCAACGACGCCGGCCTCGCCGACGACCTCGTCGAGCGGGGCGACTTCTCGCCGGCCAGCGGCACCGAGGCGATGCGCCGCCTCCTCGCCCGCGACCCCGATCTGGACGGCGTCTTCGCCGCGAACGACCAGATGGCGGTCGGCGCCTACGCGGCCCTCCGCGAGGCCGGGCGCCGGATCCCCGAGGACGTGTCCGTCGTCGGCTTCGACGACGACCTCTTCGCCCGGAACGCCGTGCCCGCGCTGACCACGGTGCGCCAGCTCCCCGACGAGCTCGGAGCCCGCATGGTGGAGCTGCTGACCGCTCGCATCGAGGGGCTCCCCGTGGAGCACCGCACGCTGATGCCGACGTCGCTGGTCGTCCGCGCCAGCAGCTGACCCCGGCCCGCGAGTGTCCAGGAGTCGTCGCAGTCGAGGCCGAGTGCGACGACTTCCGGACAGTCGCGGGAGTTCGGGCGACCGTCGTGCGGGTCCCTCGCCGGGGGGCCTCACGGTCGCCAGCCGTGGGCCTCGAGAGCGGCACGGAGCTCGGCGATCGTCTGCGCCCGGCCACGGGTCAGACCTTCCGCGCGCACGACCACGACGATCCAGCCCGCGAGGTGAAGGGCCAGCAGCCGCTCACGGTCGCGTGAGAACTGCGCGTCGTCCGTCCGGTGCTGTCCGCCGTCGTACTCCGCCACCACCTTCCAGCGCTCGAAGACCAGGTCGCCGACCGCGAGCAGCCGACCGCCGAGCCTGATCTCGGCGTTCACCTCGGGCACCGGAAGTCCCGCTTCCTCGACGAGCGCACGGAGCCACGTCTCTCTCCGCGAGGCGGCTCCGGTCGATGCCAGCCGCAGCGCGGCGATCAGCGTGCGCCGGCCCCGGCCGTGGTGGGATGCCAGGCGCTCCTGAAGCTCCGGCAGTCGGACGTGCGGACGGGGATCGTCCCGGCGCGGATAGCGCGGCTCGAAGAGGAGGTGATCCGTCGCAGCGAGGAGATCGCGAGCGGACAGAAGCGGTGCGAGCGCGATCCAGGTCGACGCCGCTCCCGTGACCGGCAGCCCGTGCCGCAGGATCCTGTCGGTCTCCGTGAGAGTGTGACCGATCACTCCTCGCGTCCTCGGGGGCCGATGCGGGCTCGTGGCCGCCACGTGGATCGGATCATCGCCTTCCCGCCGCGCCGGCAGCGGCACCCCCCAGGCCTCGGCGGCGGTCAGATGGGAGAAGAGCTGCCAGGGCCGCAGCCGGGGCAGGTAGGCGGCGGCTCGCTCGAGGTGCGTGACCGGCATCACTCGCGTGCGCACTCCATGGAAGGGGCTGGCCAGAGCGGGACCGCGCAGCTGCGCGTCCGTCACTCCGGCGCGGACCGCCGCGCGGCGGGTGAATGCTCCGAGGTCGATGCTGGTCATGCCGCGATCCTGGCGGTCCGTGATCCTCGTCCGACTCTCGCGGTCCGCATTCTGTGGACGAGCCGCCGATCCCGCCCCTGGGGAGGCGTGCCTCCCGCCGGGACTGTCCAGGAGTTGTCGCAGTCGGCGTCGAGTGCGACAACTCCTGGACATTCGGAGTGAGCGGCGTCGAGTGCGACGATTTCTGAACTGTGGAAGCGACCGACCTCGATTGCGACAACTCCTGGACAGTCGGAGTCGCCGGGCAGACGCGGAAGCCGCCGGGGTCGCGAGCGACTACGGCGACGTCCGAGGAGTCGCGAGCCCCCGCGTCAGAGGAAGAGCGGCGCCGGGTCGAGGGCGGCGAAGCGGCGGCGCATCACGGCGACCGCGTCGGCGTGCTCGTCGACGAGGACGAAGCGGCGGCCCAGGGCGTGGGCGACCGCGCCGGTCGTTCCGGAGCCGGCGAAGAAGTCGAGCACGGCGTCGCCCTCGCGGCTCGACGCCTGCACGATGCGGCGGAGGATCCCCTCCGGCTTCTGCGTCGGGTACCCCGTCTTCTCGCGGCCGGTCGGCGAGACGATCGTGTGCCACCACACGTCGGTCGGCCGCTTGCCGCGCTCGGCCTTCTCGGGGGTCACCAGGCCCGGCGCCATGTACGGCTCGCGGTCCACGGCGGCGGAGTCGAAGTGGTAGCCGCGCGGGTCCTTCACGTAGACCAGGATCGTGTCGTGCTTCGTCGGCCAGCGGCGCGTGGCCTTCGCTCCGTAGTCGTACGCCCAGATGATCTCGTTGAGGAAGCACTCGCGGCCGAAGAGCGCGTCGAGCAGCACCTTCGCGTAGTGCGCCTCCCGGTAGTCGAGGTGGAGGTAGAGGGTCCCGTCGTCGGCGAGGAGCCGCCACGCCTCGGCCAGACGAGGCTCGAGGAACGACCAGTAGTCGTCGAAGCGGTCGTCGTAGCGGAGGAGGTCGCCGCGGATCCGCTCGTAGCTGCGCCCCTTGAAGCCGGCGATCGTGCCGGTGGTGGAGCGCACGGAGGTGGTCGAGGTCCGCACCTGCGCCCGGCCGGTGTTGAACGGCGGGTCGAGGTAGACGACGGTGAAGGCCCCGTCGGCCAGCTGCGGCAGGACCTCGAGGTTGTCGGCGTGGAACACCGCGCTCCGCGACTCCGGGACGCCGTCCGCGATCTGGATCGTCCTGGGCACCCGCCAATTGTGCCAGTGCGCGCGAACCCGGCGACACGCTCCGCGCCTCGCGCCCGCGCTCGACGGGTGCCGGGGAGGCTCCGGCGTAGAGTGGCGCGATGATCTCCGAGGTGCGCCACGACGAGGACTCGTCCCGCTACACGCTCTGGCTCGACGGCGAGACCGTCGGAGTCGCGGACTACGCCGTCCGCGGCCGCGACGTGGTCTTCCTCCACACCGAGATCGCGCCGGAGCACCGCCACGAGGGGCTCGGCGAGACCCTCGTCGAGGCCGCCCTCGACGATGCGCACGAGCGCTTCGGCGGGCGCATCGTCCCGGCGTGCCCGTTCGTCGCCGAGTTCATCGCCGAGCACCCGGACTACCAGGAGCTCCTCGCGAGCTGAGAGGCTCCCGCCCGTCCGGCCCTCCGCCGCCCGGGCGAGCCGGTCCGCGGACGCCCGGCCGGGACCCGCCGATCAGGGGACGCGCCGCAGCCACTCCGGAGTCGAGTACTTCGTCCGCACCAGCTCCTCCGCCGCCGCGTACTCCTCCTCGGTCAGCGTCCCCGCCTCGCCGCCGTGCAGCTGCACGAAGGTCGCCTTCATCCGCTCGATGATCTCCGCGCGGCTGAGCCCGGTCTGGCTGCGCAGAGGGTCGACGCGCTTCACGGCCGACGCGATGCCCTTGTCCGAGAGCTTCTCGCGGCCGATCCGCAGCACCTGCACCATCTTCTCGGCGTCGATGTCGTAGCTCATGGTCACGTGGTGGAGGACCGCGCCGGAGCCCAGGCGCTTCTGCGCGGCGCCGCCGATCTTGCCCGAGGGCGAGGTGATGTCGTTGAGCGGCTGGTAGACCGCGTCGATCCCGAGCGACTGCAGCGCGCTGACGGCCCACTCGTCGAGGAAGGCGTAGGAGTCGGCGAAGGTCAGCCCCTGGACGAGGTCGCCGGGGACGTAGAGGGAGTACGTGACGACGCTGCCCGCCTCCATGAACATCGCGCCGCCGCCGGAGATGCGGCGGACCACGTCGACGCCGTACTTCGCCGCGTTGTCCAGGTCGACCTCGTTGCGGAGCGACTGGAAGCTGCCGATCACGACGGCCGGCTGGTCCCACTCCCAGATCCGCAGCGTCGGCTCGCGGCGGCCCTCGCCGACCGCGGCGGTCAGCACCTCGTCGAGCGCCAGGTGGGTCGCGGGAGGGACGGCCCGATCGTGCACGATGCGCCAGTCGTAGTCGCGCCAGCTGGTCGCCTTCTGCAGCGAGCGGCGGATCGCGACCGCGACGGCCTCGGGCGTGAAGCCGAGCAGGACAGCATCGGCCGGGAGCGCCTGCCGGATGGCGGCGGCGATGGACTTCGCGTCGGTCTCGGCCGGCAGGCCCACGACCGCGCGGTCGATGTCGTCGAGCGCCGTGTCGGGCTCGAGGAAGAAGTCGCCCGCCAGGCGGAACCCGGCGAACCTCCCGTCGATCACGTCGAGGTCGACGACCACGAGCTTTCCGCCGGGGACCTTGTACTCGCCATGCATGACGCCAGCCTAGGCGCGAGCCGGGGCGGGGAAGCGCTCGTCCAGCCACTCCACGAGATCGGCCGTGACCTCGGCCCGGTTGAGCTCCTGGAACAGCTCGTGCCGCGCCTCCGGGTACACCCGCACCGAGACGTCCGTGTACCCGGCCCGCCGCCGGTAGGCCTGGGCGAGCGCGCGCACCGACCGCTCGCCGCCGAGGGTGTCGTCGGCGCCCACGACCAGCAGCAGCGGCAGCGGATGCGCGGACCCGCGCCGGGGGCGGCCGACGAGCCGCAGGGTCTCGACCAGTCCGATCCGCTTCGCGAGCGGCGTGGTGAAGGTCAGGGGGTCGTCGTGGAACCGCTGCCAGACCTCCGGGTCGCGCGAGAGCCATTCGAGGCCGAGGCCGCCGGCGACGCGGTGCCGCTTCGCCAGGTCGCCCGCGTTCATGTGCCCCGGGAGGCGGTAGGCCGTGCCGCTGAGCACGAGCGCGGCGTAGGCACCGGAGTGGTGGTCGACGATCCGCTGCGCCATGAGCGACCCCCAGGAGTGGCCGAGCAGCACGATCGGCACGCCGGGGCTCTCCTCCGCGAGCAGCTCCGTCAGCCGGAGGATCGCCGCCTCGGTCGCGCGCAGGCCGCCCGGCCCCAGCAGTCCGAGCCGGGAGGAGTCGCCGCCGTGCTGCTCGAGGCCGGTCCGGCCGTGCCCGCGGTGGTCGTCCGCCGCGACCGCGTACCCGGCGGCCACCAGCGCCTCCGCCAGCTCGACGTAGCGCCCCGAGTGCTCCCCGACGCCGTGGGCCAGCTGCACGATCGCGCGGGGCGAGGGGTGCGCCCACCAGCGGTAGTGGATGACGACGCCGGAGGCGTCCTCGAAGGTCCTGTCGACAGCGGCGCCGGTCATGGTGACCAGTGTGGCGCTCCGGCCGCTGCACGCGAGGGACGCGCTGACAACTGAGAAGATACTCACGATCCATCGGCCGACACCCTGCTCGTCACGGTGCCTCGCTACCTTTTCCCTTGACGAGCGACCCCCGCGACCGTCCCCCGACCCCCTTCACGAGCGAGGCCAGCCCCTTCATGACCGTATCGCCCCTGATCTGGACCCTGACGATCGTCTTCATCGTCCTGCTCCTGCTCTTCGACTTCTTCTTCCACGTCCGGAAGGCCCACGAGCCCACGCTGAAGGAGTCGTCGATCTGGTCGGCGCTCTACGTCGGCATCGCCGTGCTCTTCGGGCTCGGCGTCCTGGTCTTCGGCGGAGCGACGCCCGGATCGGAGTACTTCGCCGGCTACATCACCGAGAAGGCCCTCTCGGTCGACAACCTGTTCGTCTTCCTCATCATCATGGCGAGCTTCAAGGTGCCCCGCGCCGACCAGCAGAAGGTGCTCCTCTTCGGCATCGTCTTCGCGCTGATCGCCCGCACCGGCTTCATCTTCCTCGGCGCCGCGCTGATCAACTCGTTCGCCTGGGTCTTCTACATCTTCGGCCTGATCCTGCTGCTGACCGCGTTCAACCTGGTCAAGCCGGGCGACGACCACTCCAGCGACAACGTGATGGTGCGCCTGGCCAAGCGGATCTTCAAGACGAGCGACCAGTACGACGGCGACAAGTTCTACACGCACATCGACGGCAAGAAGGTCCTCACGCCGATGATCCTCGTCATGGCGGCGATCGGCGGAACGGACATCCTGTTCGCCCTCGACAGCGTGCCGGCGATCTTCGGCCTCACCAGCGACGTGTACCTCGTCTTCACGGCGACCGCGTTCTCGCTGCTGGGCCTGCGCCAGCTGTACTTCCTCATCGACGGCCTGCTCGACCGCCTCGTGTACCTCAGCATCGGCCTCGCCGCGATCCTCGCCTTCATCGGCGTGAAGCTGATCCTGCACGCGCTCCACGAGAACAACCTGCCGTTCATCAACAACGGCGAGCACGTGGAGGTCTTCGAGATCGGGACCGGACTGTCGCTCTCGGTCATCATCGGCGTCCTGGTGATCACGGTGATCGCCTCCCTCGTCAGCCCCAAGGGCCGCCGCATGGCCGCCGAGGCCGCCGAGCGCCGCCGCGTGGCCGAGGCCGCGGGCGCGGACGTCGACGCCACGCACTGAGTCGTCTCGTGCGCCGCGACGCGGCGCACCGCAGTCGGCTCCCCTAGGCGGTCGGTTTCCCGAGAGCGGGTCCCGACCGCCTAGAACGATCCGCTGACACGCGGATCGCTCGTTCGGCTCGACCGAACGCCGCGTGCCGGTGCGCAGCGGTCGGGCTACTGGCGGTCGAGTTCCCGAGAGCGGGTCCCGACCGCCTACGACGAGCCGCTGACACGCGGATCGCCTGTTCGACGGTGCTCTCTCGTGCGCCGCGGAGCGGCGCACCGCAGTCGGCCCTCAGAGGCGGCCGCGTCCCCGAGAGCGGGGCGCGATCGCCTACGTCGATACGCTGACACGCGGATCGTCGGTTCGGCTCGAAGCGCGCGCGTGCTCCCGCCCGGTCGGGTCAGCGGGCGCGGTACCGGTGCTCGGGGCGGCCGGTGGTGCCGTAGCTGAGCGTCATCTCGACGAGGCCGCGGCCGGCGAGGCCAGAGAGGTACCGCTGGGCGGTGGCGCGCGAGATGCCGGCCCGCTCGGCCACCTCGAGAGCCGAGAGCTCGGCGCCCGACTCGGCCAGGCGCGCGAGGACGAGCTGCTCGGTCGCAGAGCGCGAAGGCTGCGCGACGGTGGCGTCACCGGAGTGCAGGATGCGCAGGGCCCGCTCGACGGCCTCCTGATCCGCCGCGCGGTCCTCCCGCAGCACGTTCCGGAACCGCACGTACGCGTCCAGGCGCTCGCCGAGCAGGCGCGCCTCGAACGGCTTGATGAGGTACCCGAGCGCTCCCGCGTGCAGGGCGCGCCGCACCGTCGCCCCGTCGGAGGCGGCGCTCACCACGAACGCGTCGGTGTCGAGCTCGCGGAGCAGGGCGATCCCGCTCTGGTCCGGCAGGTGCACGTCGAGCAGCAGCAGATCGGGCGCGTGCTCGGCGACGGCCGCCCGTGCCGCCCGCGCCGTGTGCACCGGAGGAAGGGCCGTCAGCCCCTGCCGCGCCTCGACCAGGTCCGCGTGCAGCTGCGCGACCCGGAAGTCGTCGTCCACCACCAGCACCGTGCGCTCCCGCGCCGTGTCCGCGCTCATGACCCGTCCCCGTCCTGCTCCGGCGGCCGCACCGCTCCGGGGAGGCGCGCGCAGAGCACGGCCCCCGACTCCGCTCCGCCGGCGTCCGCCAGCCAGACCTCGCCACCGCGTCGGGCTGCCACCTCGCGGCACAGCGGCAGTCCGAAGCCCCGGCCGTGCACGCGCCCGTCGTCCTCGACGGGGTCGCCCGCGCCGGCCCGGTCGAACAGCGAGTCCGGATCGAGCACCCCGTCGCCGGAGTCGGCGACCGTCACGAACAGCGCGTCGCCGTCGTCGAGCAGCTCGACCTCGACGAAGCGCACGTCGCGCCGCCCCTCGACCGCCGCGCGCACCGCGTTGTCCACGAGGTTCCCGACCACCGTGGCGACGTCCTCCGGCTCGACGACGGTGCCGCGCACCAGCGTCTCCTCGCCGAGCGTCAGCAGCACGCCGCGCTCGGCCGCCTCGATCCCCTTGGCTCCGACGAGAGCCTGCAGGTACGGCTCCTGCAGCCGGTCGGCGTGCTGCACCGGGTACTTGAGCGGGCCGCGGGTCAGGACCTCGTCGAGGTAGTCGCGCGCCGAGGCGGTCCGCCCCGCGTCCAGCAGGCCGGCGACCACGTGCAGGCGGTTGGCGAACTCGTGCCGCTGCACTCGGAGCGCGTTGGTCATCGCGCCGACCGCGTCGAGGCGCCGGCTCAGCGCGGCGAGGTCGGTGCGGTCGCGCAGCACCACCACCACGCCCAGGTCGCGGTCGCCGCGGGTCACCCGGCGGATGTCGACGTAGACGATGCGGGAGCGGACGACGAAGCCCTCCTCGCCGCCGGGGCGGGGCGGCTCGACGGAGTGCAGCGCGGCGCCGATCGCGTCGGCCAGCGGAACGGGCAGGTCGAGCTCCGTGAGCGGCCGCCCGTGCAGCGCCCGCCCGGTCGGGTCGTCGGAGCCGAGGATCGCGGCGGCGCGCGCGTTGCAGACGCCGACGCGCCCGTCGCGGTCGAGCGCGAGCACTCCCTCGTCGACCCCGTCGAGCACGGCGGCCTGGTCCTGCACGAGCGAGGTGAGCTCCTCCGGGGCGAGGCCGAGCGTCAGGCGCAGCAGGCGGCGGCGGATGAAGACGGAGGCGACGGCGGCGAGCACCAGCCCGGCGAGCGCCGCGGCCAGCACGCCGAGCAGCGCGGTCGGCAGGTCGGTGAAGACGCTGGAGCGCGCGAAGCCGATGCTGACCTCGCCGACGACCCGCTGCTCCCCCGCGGCGAAGACCGGGACCTTGGCGCGTGCCGACTCGCCCAGCGTGCCGGTGCCCCACGAGACGCTCTCGCGCCCGGCGAGCGCCTCGTCGGGGCTGGTCGAGACCCGCTCGCCGAGGCGGTCCTCGTCGGGGTGGGCGAGGCGGATGCCCTGGTCGTCGGTGATCACGACGAAGAGCGCGCCGGTGCGCTGCTCGACGGCGGCGGCGACGTCCTCGAGCGGTCCGCCGCGCAGCTCCGAGGCGGCGGGCGCGCCGGGCACGGCGGAGGACGCGGCGACCGCGTCGCGCACGTCGGGGTCCTCGGCGACGGTGCGGGCGATGGCGAGCGCCGTCCCCTCCGCCTCGCCGCGCAGCTGCTGGACGCTGAGCGCGGTGACGAGCCCGGCGCAGACCAGCACAGCGGCCGACACCGTGGCGAGCTGCAGGACCAGGACGTGGGTCGCGAAGCGCATCGGGGCCTCCTCGCCGTCGTCGTGCGCAGAATGCGCAGAAGCCACACTATGCGCAGATGTCGCCGTAATGAGCGATACCCCGGCGCCGGACGAGGGGCTGCCTAGGGTTTCCAGCATCTCCCGGCCGGCTCTCCCGCCGAGCGCGGGCGGAGGCACTGGACGAAGGAGTCAGCTGTGTTGGTAGTACTCGGTTTCACGATGATCCTGGCCTTCATGGCCCTGATCATGACCAAGCGGCTGACGCCGATGGTCGCCCTGATCGTCGTGCCGACGATCTTCGGCCTCTTCGCGGGCGCCGGCCTCGGCATCGGCGACATGGTCCTCGAGGCGATCGGCAGCCTCGCGCCCACGGCCGCGCTGCTGATGTTCGCGATCATGTACTTCGGGATCATGATCGACGTCGGGCTCTTCGACCCGCTGATCCGCTTCATCGTCCGCGCGCTCGGCGACGACCCGGCGAAGGTCGTGCTCGGCACGGCGCTGCTGGCCGGCGCGGTCTCGCTCGACGGCGACGGCTCGACCACGTTCATCGTCACCACCGCCGCGATGCTCCCGATCTACCTGCGCCTGGGGATGAACCCGGTCGTGCTGACCTGCGTCGCCGGCCTGGCCAACGGCACGCTCAACATCGTCCCCTGGGGCGGACCGACGGTGCGCGCCGCCGCGGCCCTCCAGGTCTCGCCGAGCGAGATCTTCGTGCCGATGCTCCCCTCGCTCGCGGTGGGCCTGGCCGTCACGCTCGTCTTCGCCTGGTTCCTCGGGCTCGGCGAGCGCCGCCGCCTCGGCTCGCTCGCGCTGGCCGAGCCGATGCTCGAGCAGGAGCTCGTCGGCGCCGGCCGCGGCTCCTCCTCCCGCTCGGGCGGCGCCCGCACCGGCGGCCTCGCGGCGCTGACCGGGGGCATCCGCACCGTCGCCCGGGAGCGCTTCTCCTTCCTCCGCGGCCCCCAGGCCCTGCGCGGAGCCCAGGTCGCCGTCGCCGCCCGCGTGCAGGCCGACGACGCCGACACCGCGATGGCCGACACGATGCTCGACCCCGAGCGCGAGACGCTGCGCCCGAAGCTGATCTGGGTGAACCTGGTCCTGACCCTCGCGGTGATGACGCTGCTGGTCGCCGACGTCCTGCCGCTGCCCTACGTGTTCATGGTCGGCTCCGCGGTCGCCCTCCTGATCAACTTCCCGAAGATGAAGGACCAGGCGGCCGAGATCGTCAAGCACGCGCCGAGCATCGTGGGCGTCGTGTCGATGGTGCTGGCGGCCGGCGTGCTGATCGGCGTCCTCAACGGCACGGGCATGGTCGACGCCATGGCGGAGTGGGTCGTTGCGGTGATCCCGCCGGCGCTGGGCCCGTTCCTCGCCGTGATCACCGGTGTGCTCAGCATCCCGATGACCTTCTTCATGTCGAACGACGCGTTCTACTACGGCATCCTCCCCGTGCTCTCGGAGAGCGCGGCGAACTACGGCATCTCGCCGGTCGAGATGGCCCGCGCCTCGATCACCGGGCAGCCGGTCCACCTCCAGAGCCCGCTGGTCCCGGCGATCCTCCTGCTCGTCTCCCTCGCCGCGGTGAACCTCGGCGACCACCACCGCAAGGTGCTGTGGCGCGCGGTGATCGTCTCGCTGGTCATGCTCGCCGTCGGCGTGCTGGTCGGCTCGATCCCCTTCGGCTGAGGCCGGAGGGGCGGAGCGCCGGAGCGCCGGAGCGCCGGATGATCGGAACGAGGACGGGACCTTCTGCTGCGGCAGGGGGTCCCGTCCTCGTTCCGCGGCTCGGTCCCGCAGCCCGCGCTAGCGCAGCAGCGGCGCCAGGTTCTCCGTCCAGACGTCGGAGCCGACCTTGAGGATCAGGGCGCCGACGACGACGAGGAACGCGACGCGGATGAAGCGGCTGCCTCGGGCGACGGCCATCCGCGAGCCGAGGTAGGCGCCCGCCACGTTCGCCACGCCCATCACGAGGCCGAGCAGCCCGATCACGTGGCCGCCCGGCACGAAGTAGAGCAGGGCGCCGAGGTTGGTCGCGACGTTGACGATCTTCGCCTTGGCGCTGGCGAGCAGGAAGTCGTAGCCCAGCGCGGTGATCAGGGCGATGATCAGGAAGGTCCCGGTGCCCGGTCCGATCAGGCCGTCGTAGAAGCCGACCAGGAGTCCCAGCACCGCGGCCGTGACGAGGTGGCGCCGGCCCGCGTGCTTGAGCGCCGTGACGCTGCCCAGCGCCGGGCGCGCGATCGTCACCACCGCGACCACGATCAGCGCGACGACGATGATCGGCTTGAACACCGCGGCCGGGAGGAGGCCGGCGAGCGTCGCGCCTCCGTAGCTGCCTGCGAGGGCGACCGCCGCCATCGGCAGCGCGGTGCGCAGATCGGGCTTCGCGCGCCGGTAGTAGGTGATCGCGCTGGTGGTCGTGCCGAAGATCGAGGCCAGCTTGTTCGTGGCGAGCGCCTGCACGGGCGAGATCCCGGGAACGAGGAGCAGTGCGGGGAGCTGGAGGAGTCCGCCGCCGCCCACGACCGCGTCGATCCAGCCGGCCGCGAAGGCGGCGAGGATCATCAGCGCGAGGACGGGGAGTCCGAGATCCTCTGTGAAGGTCAGCATCGGTCGGAAGCGTACGCGAGCACCGCGACCCCCTCGACCTCGGGGGCGGGCCGTCCTAGGGTCGGCGGCATGCGATTCGGACTCCTCCTCCCCCAGGGCCGGCGCCACGACCTCGTCGGCATCGACCCCGCCGTCAGGTGGCGCACCCTGCGCGACCTCGCCCGGCGCGCCGACGACGGCGTCCTCTCCTTCCCCGAAGCCGCCTCCGACCGCAGCGGCATCGAGCTGTCCGAGCGCGACGTCCTGCCGGCTCTGGCATGAACGGGGGGGGCGGGCTCCTACGCCTCCCGCCCCCCGCCCGCAAGTCCTTGGGGCGCCCCGGCCCCGCGCCTACGGTCGGAGCATGGACGCACAGGACATCCGCTGGAACGACGAAGCCCGCGACAAGATCCTCGAGGACTCGGACAGGGTCCTCCGCGAGGCGGTGCTCGACCTTGCGACGAGCAAGAAGGGCGAGCCCTGGGAGGACGTGTTCGCCGAGCTGAACGCGCGCCTCAAGGACCGCTTCATCGACTTCGAGCCCGGCCCGGACCTCCGCAAGTACGCCGAGGCCGTCTCCGCCGGGGAGATCGAGACCGGCTCGTGAGCGAGCACGACCGCGACGCCGCACTCGAGGACGAGATCACCTCGATCCACGCCCTCGGCGAGGGCCGCGTCGGCGAGACGGCCGGCCCGGAGGACGAGGACCACGAGCTCTCGCCCGAGCAGGACGCCCGCATCGAGTCCGAGCTGAAGAGCCGGGGCAGCGAGAGCTGACCGCCCCCGGCACGCGGAAGGCCCGCTCCCCCTCGAGGGAGCGGGCCTTCCGCGTGAGTCGCGACTACGCCGAGAGGGGCTCGTAGTCGGTGTAGCCCTCGGCTCCTCCGCCGTAGACCGTCTCCTGGACGACCTCGTTCTCGGGGTGCCCGCCCTGCCAGCGCTCGACGAGGTCGGGGTTGGCGATCGCCGGGCGGCCGACGGCCACGGCGTCGGCGTGGCCCTCGGTGATCAGCTCGGTCGCCTCCTCGCGGCTTGTCGGCGAGCCGAAGCCGCTGTTGGCGATGAAGACGCCGTCGAAGCGCGATCGGAGGTCCTGGACCAGCTCGCCGGCCGGCTCGGCGTGCAGGACGCTGAGGTAGGCCAGGCCGAGCGGGGCGAGCCCGTCGACGACGGCCTCGTAGGTGGCGCGCACGTCGTCGGCGTCGGTCTCGACGACGTCCTGGATGTTGTGGGCCGGCGAGAGGCGGATGCCGACGCGGCCCGCTCCGACCTCGTCCACGATGGCGCGGGTGACCTCGAGCGGGAACGCGGCGCGCTCGGCCGGGGTTCCGCCGTACTGGTCGGTGCGCACGTTCGAGACGGGCGAGAGGAACTCGTGCAGCAGGTAGCCGTTGGCGCCGTGCACCTCGACTCCGTCGAAGCCGGCATCGATCGCGCGGCGGGCGGCGGCGACGAACTCGTCGCGGACGGTCCCCAGCTCCTCGGTGGTCAGCGCGTGCGGCACCGGGAAGGGCTTCTTGCCGGAGGGGGTGTGCACCTCTCCGTCGATCGCGACGGCGCTCGGGGCGACGATGCGGTCGGTGCCGGTGATCTCGGTGTGCGAGACGCGGCCCGCGTTCATCAGCTGCATGACGATGCGGCCGCCGGCGGCGTGCACGGCGTCGGCGACGGCGCGCCAGCCCGCGGCCTGCGCGTCGGTCTCGATGCCGGGCTGCCCGGCGTAGCCCTTGGACTCGGCGCTCGGGAAGACGCCCTCGCTGATCAGCAGGCCCATGCTCGCGCGCTGGGCGTAGTACTCGGCGACGATCGCGCCGGGGACGCCCTGCTCGTCGGAGCGCAGGCGCGTCATCGGTGCCAGGACGATGCGGTTGGGGAGGTCGAGGTCGCCGGCGGTGAGGGGGGAGAACGGATCCATGGGATCGCCTTTCTTCGGAGCTGTCTCAGGGGGCTGCCCTGAGGGGGAGGCACGTGCACCTGCGGCGCACTCCGGGCGGCAACCGCGCGCGGAGCAGGTCCATTCCACCTCCCGGCGTTCTCCCATCCTCCGCACCCCGGGCACGCGGTCGACGGCCTGCCGCCTCCCGACCCCTGCTCGGACGCCCGGGCTGTCTACACTCGGGAGGCGACGACGAAGGAGTGTGCGCGATGCCGGCGAGACCCCACCACCCCGTGAGCTCCCGGCGGCTGCCGGCGCTCGCGGCCCTCCTGATCGCCGCGGTCCTCGCGCTGGTCCCCGCGACCGCGGCGACGGCCGAGTCGCCGGTCTCCTTCTCCTCCTCCACCGTCCTCGACTCGGTCGGCGTGCTGAGCTCCGGAGAGACCACCGAGATCGAGCAGGCCTCGCGGGCCCTCTACGACCAGCACCGCGTGCAGCTGTTCGTCGCCTTCGTCGACTCCTTCTCGGATCCGTCCGACCGCGCCGCGTGGGCGGACGCGACCGCGACCCGCAACGGGCTGGGCACCGACGACGTCCTCCTGGCCGTCGCGGTCGACGCCCGCCAGTACCAGGTGTCGGTCGCGCAGGGCTTCGCCCTCGACGACGCGCAGATCTCCTCGCTCCAGTCCGACGACATCGAGCCGAGGCTCGCCGACGGCGACTGGGCCGGAGCCGCAGTGGCCGCCGCCGACGGGATCGGGCAGCGCCTCGACGCGCCCAGCGCCGGCGAGTCCCTCGGCTCGGGGCTGCTGATCGCCCTCGGCGTGCTCGCGGCCCTCGTCGTGATCGGCCTCGTGGTGCTGCTGCTCGTCCGCCGCGCGCGGAAGCGCCGCGCCCAGGAGGCGGTGGAGGCCTCGATCGACGAGCTCGCCACCCGCGCCGGGTCGGCCCTCGTCCACGCCGACGACGCCGTCCGCACCAGCGAGCAGGAGGTCGGCTTCGCGGAGGCGCAGTTCGGCGCCGACGCGACCGGCGCGTTCCGCGAGGCGCTGGTCACCGCGAAGCGCCTGCTCGGCGAGGCCTTCACCCTGCAGCAGCGCCTCGACGACGCCGAGCCGGAGACCGATCAGGAGCGCCGCGACGGCTACCAGCGCATCCTCCAGCTCTGCGCCGACGCCGAGCGGACGCTCGACGAGCGCGCGAGCGCGTTCGAGGAGCTGCGCGACCTCGAGAAGAACGCGTCGCAGGTCGCCGCCGCGCTCACGGCCCGCGCCGCCGAGGTCGGCGACCGCCTCCCCTCGGCGCGGGCCCGCCTCGCCGAGCTCGCCTCCCGCTACGCGCCGACCGCGATCGACGACGTGGGCGACGACGCCGACCAGGCGGAGGACCGTCTCCGCTTCACCCGCGACCAGCTCGCGGGCGCCCAGCAGGCGCTGCAGGCCGGCGACTCCGGCCGCGCCGCCGTGCTGCTGCGCGCGGGGCAGCAGGCGGCCGAGCAGGCCTCCGGCCTCGTCGACGCGGTGGCCACGCGGGGCGACGAGCTGCAGAAGGCGGAGGCGTCCCTCGCCGGCCGCATCGCCGAGATCCGAGCCGACGTGGCACAGGGACGAGCGCTCGCCGCCTCCCAGGACGCGGAGTCCGCCGCGCAGGCGCAGAACGTCGCCGCGGCGGTCGCCACGACCGAGGCCGCCCTCGACGACGTGGAGCGCGCCGCCGCCGTGCGTCCGAACGACCCGCTCGCCCTGCTCGAGGCGCTCACCGCCGCCGACGCCACGATCGACGCCGCCGTCGGCGGGTTCCGCGACGCGCAGGCCCAGCGCGAGCGCGAGCGGGCCGCCCTCGGCGCCGAGCTCACCTCCGCCCGCAGCCGCGTCTCGGCGGCCGAGGACTTCATCGCGGCCCGCCGCGGAGCGGTCGGCTCGGAGGCGCGCACCCGCGTCGCCGAGGCCGCCCGCTCGGCCGAGTACGCCGAGCGCATCGCCGCCACCGACCCCCGCGAGGCTCTCGCCTCCGCCCAGCGCGCCTCGCAGCTCGCCCAGCAGGCGCTCGAGCGGGCACGGGCCGACGCGGGCTCCTACTCCGCCCCGAACGCCGTCGGCAGCCCCTACGGAGGAGACACGACCGGTGCGTTCCTCGGCGGGATCCTGGTCGAGTCGCTCCTCGGAGGCGGACGCCGCAGCGGCTACCGCTCGGGCGGCTTCGGCGGCGGAGGCTTCAGCGGCGGCTTCGGCGGCGGAGGCTCGTCCCGGCGCTCCGGCGGCGGCGGCTTCGGCGGCGGGCGCAGCAGCGGCGGAGGAGGACGCCGCGGCGGAGGCGGGCGCTTCTGAGCGCCCCTCGGGCATCCGCGCACGACCACTTCCACCACCTCCCCCACGACTCCGGCACCACCTCCGACATCCGGCACCACCCACGACGCAAGGAGAGACACCCATGGCTCAGAGACAGTCGATCTTCGGCCGCATCGCGCAGCTCGCGAAGGCCAACATCAACGCGCTCCTCGACCAGGCCGAGGATCCGCAGAAGATGCTCGACCAGATGGTCCGCGACTACACCGACAGCATCCGCGACGCGGAGGCGGCGATCGCCACCACGATCGGCAACCTGCGGCTGCTCGAGGACGACTACCGCGAGGACGTGCAGAACGCCCAGGAGTGGGGCGGCAAGGCCCTCGCCGCGAGCCGCAAGGCCGACGAGCTGCGCACCGGCGGCAGCGCCGGCGACGCCGACAAGTTCGACGCGCTGGCCAAGGTCGCTCTGCAGCGCCAGATCCAGTCGGAGAAGGAGGCGAAGGACGCCGAGCCGACCATCGCCTCGCAGACCGAGGTCGTCGACAAGCTCAAGTCGGGCCTGAACCAGATGCGCGAGAAGCTGCAGCAGCTCTCGAGCAAGCGCGACGAGCTGATCGCCCGCTCGAAGACCGTCGAGGCGCAGAGCCAGGTCCAGGACGCCGTGAAGAGCATCGACCTGATGGACCCGACGAGCGAGGTGAGCCGCTTCGAGCAGAAGATCCGCCGCGAGGAGGCCCGCGTCCGAGGCGCGGAGGAGCTCGCCTCCTCGAGCCTGGACGCGCAGTTCGAGTCGCTCGAGGACCTCGGCGAGATGACCGAGGTGGAGGCGCGCCTCGCCGCGCTCAAGTCCGGCCGCCCCCAGGACTCGATCGGCTCCTGAGCCCGTGCGCCTCCGGCGGCGGTCCCGCCGGAGGCGCACCCCCTTCCCGACACGCGCGGAGCGAAGGCTGGCAATCGCCATGGTGCGGAGCCGCCGCCGTCCCCGTAGTGTTCACACCAGGTTGCCCTTGACCCCGGTCGCCCTGCTGCCGCGTCCGGCCCCTACCGACGCGGTGAACCATGAGCGGACCGCCCCCGTCGGGATCGCTCGCCGAGAGACCGTCGACGCCGACGGTCACCACGAAGAGCGAGGCGCCGATGAGCACCCCCACCACCACGTCCGTCACCGGAGGCGCCCCCCGCGTCGTCCGCACCCGCCCCCGCGCCGACGGCCGCGTCAACCCGACGACCGAGTACTCCGGTCTCCTCAGCACGGTCCGCGACGCGGGGCTCCTCCGCCGCCGCACCGGCTTCTACTACACGATGTTCGGCGCGCTGGTCCTCGCGCTCGGCGGCATCGTCACCGGCTTCGTCCTGCTGGGCGACTCCTGGTTCCAGCTCCTGCTCGCCGCCGCCCTCGGCATCGTGCTGACGCAGTTCGCCTTCCTCGCCCACGAGGCCTCGCACCGCCAGGTGTTCGAGTCCGGCAAGGCCAACGACATCGCGGGGCGCACCCTCGCGAACCTCTTCGTCGGCATCAGCTACTCCTGGTGGATGACCAAGCACAGCCGCCACCACGCGAACCCGAACGTGCTGGGCAAGGACCCGGACATCGAGCGCGACGTCGTCTCCTTCACCGCCGAGGACGCGGCCCGCTCGCGCGGCCTCTACGCCTGGCTCACCCGCCGCCAGGGCTACGCGTTCTTCCCGCTGCTGCTGCTCGAGGGCCTCAACCTGCACCTGCACGGCTTCCGCACCGTGTTCGGCAAGGGCAAGGTCGACAAGCGCTGGGTCGAGATCACTATGCTCGTCACCCGCGTCGGCCTCTACCTCGCCGTCGTCTTCTGGGCCCTCCCCCTCGGCATGGCGTTCGCCTTCGTCGGCGTGCAGCTGGGCGTCTTCGGCCTCTACATGGGCGCCTCGTTCGCGCCGAACCACAAGGGCATGCCGCTGCTGCCGAAGGAGGCGCGCGTCGACTTCCTCCGCCGCCAGGTCCTCACCTCGCGCAGCATCCGCAGCACCTGGTTCACCGACCTCTACATGGGCGGCCTCAACTACCAGGTGGAGCACCACCTCTTCCCGAACATGCCCCGCCCGGCGCTGCGCCGCGCGCAGGTCATCGCCAAGGAGTACTGCACCACCCACCAGATCCCCTACACCGAGACCTCGCTGATGGAGTCGTACGCGATCGTCGTCCGCTACCTCAACAAGGTCGGCCTGTCGGCCGGCGGCGACCCGTTCGACTGCCCCGCCGCCTCCGCCTACGGACGCTGAGCACTCCCCTTCCGAGGCCCCTCGCACCTTCCCGGTGCGGGGGGCCTCCGTCGTTCGCGGGAGCGCAAGGGGGTGCCCCCGCGGGCGGCGGAGTCGTAGCGTCGGGACATGAGCAGCTCCGACTACGACATCGAGCCCACCCCCACCGACACGACCGACGGCGCGCGCACGCCCGACCCCGCCACCGAGACCGGCACCTCCGCGGGCCTCGACGAGGTCGGCGGCGCGGCCTCCCCCCTGGCCGACGGCGTCGGCGCCGACGGCGAGGAGCAGAACCCCCCGCTGCCCGACTGGGGCCCCACCGACGGCGTCCACGGCACCGATGCCGAGACCGGCGCCTCGGGCACCGAGCAGCACTGACACGGCTCCGCGAGGGACCTCCCCGGCCGGTCGGCGAACGTTCCGACCGCGTTCCGAGGAGGTCCCTCCGTGTTCGCCGGAGGGTCGGCCGGCGCTCGGGCGGTGCGCCCTACACTGGCGAAATGCAGCCGACCGAACGCGCCCTCCGCGTGATCTCCTACAACCTCCGGGAGCACCGAGCGCACGCCGAGATCGCCCCCCTCGCCGCCCGCCACGACATCGACGTCCTGTGCCTGCAGGAGTGCGACACCACGAAGCTGCCGCAGGAGGTGGGCTCGCTCCGGCTCGCGTCGGTCACGGCCCGCAACCGCCTGGGCCTGGCCGTCTACTACTCGCAGGACCGTTTCGAGCTCTCCGGCAGCGCCGCGTTCGAGCTCAGCAAGTCCATGCACGACCGAGTGATGTCCCCCGCTCACGAGCGCCTGCTGGCCGTCCGCCTCGACGACCGCGACGGCGGCTCGATCGCCGTGTCCTCCTTCCACGCCGCTCCGCTGTCCGCCGGCAACGCCCTGCGCCGCAAGCAGATCGACGAGGCGCTCAACCGGCTGCGCGAGTACGCGCCGGACACCCCCTCCCTGATGGTCGGCGACTACAACTACCCGTGGTTCTTCCGCGGACTCGACCGTCGGATGACCCGGAACGGCTACCTGGTCTCGCGGAGCGACTCCCCGACCTACGCGCGCTACCGCTACTTCAGCGGCCACTTCGACTTCGCCATCAGCGACTCGGTGCGGATCGAGCGGGTCTCCACGCTGCCCCAGGGCGTCTCGGACCACCTCCCGGTGATGGTCGACGCGCACTACGGCGTCCCCGCCGCCTGAGCGCGGGGCCCGCAGGCCCGCACGGTCGGTAGGCTCAGGGGGTGACGACCCTGATCCTCGCCCGGCACGGAGAGACTGTCTGGCACTCCGAGAACCGCTTCGCGGGCTCCTCCGACATCGCGCTGACCCCCCGGGGCCAGGACCAGGCGGCGACTCTGGCCGCCTGGGCCGTCGACGCCGACCTCGAGGCGGTGTACTCCTCCACCCTGGTCCGGGCCGTGCGCACCGCCGTGCCCGCCGCGCGGGCCGCCCACCTCGAGCTGCAGCCCGACCCGGCGCTGGTCGAGGTCGACTTCGGCCGCGGCGAGGGGCTGACCACCGACGAGATGGAGAAGCGCTTCCCGGACGAGTACCACGCGTGGGTCGCCGCACCGGCCATCCAGCCGATGCCCGGCGGCGAGTCCGGCCTCGACGCCGTCGCCCGCGCGAACACCTCGCTCGCCCGCATCCACCGCGAGCACCCCGACGGCCGCGTGCTCGTCGTCGCGCACGGCACGCTCATCCGCCTCCTGCTGTGCGCCTACCTCGGCATCAACCCCGAGACCTACCGGCACATCTTCCCCGTGGTGGACAACGTCTCGCTGACCACGCTGCGCTGGGACGCGACCGGCGTCGGCCTGCTCGGCTACAACGTCCCGCCCGTGCAGACGCAGCGGCGCTCCAGCTGAGCGGAGCAGCCGCCCCCGAGTTGCGCCCGGCGAGCGCGGGCTCGATCGGCCTGGTGCTGGGGTCGGTCGCCAGCGTGCAGCTCGGCGCCTCCTTCGCCGTGCTGCTCTTCCCCGCCGCGGGGCCGATCGGCACCGTGACGCTCCGGCTGGTGTTCTCGGCCGCCGTGCTGCTCCTGGTGTGCCGGCCGCGGCTGCGCGGTCACAGCCGCGGTGACTGGCTCACCGTCGCCGCCTACGGCCTCGCGCTGGGCGGGATGAACGCCTGCTACTACGAGGCCATCGCCCGGATCCCGCAGGGGGCCGCCGTCACCCTCGAGGTGCTCGGGCCGCTGACGCTCTCGGTGATCGCCGGGAGGAGCGTGCTGAGCCTGGTCTGGGCGGTGCTCGCGCTGGCCGGAGTGGTGACCCTGTCGCAGGGCGGGTTCTCGGCGCTGGACCCGGTGGGCGTCGGCTTCGCGCTGGGGGCCGCGGTGCTCTGGGCCGCGTACATCGTCTTCGCCGGCCGCACCGGCGGGCGGTTCCAGGGGATCGACGGGCTCGCGCTGGCTCTCGCGGCCGGCGCGATCGTCTCGCTCCCGTTCGGCCTCGCCTCCGCCGGACCCG
The DNA here is from genome assembly GCF_002932755.1 of Rathayibacter sp. AY1B6. Classification (NCBI taxonomy): domain Bacteria; kingdom Bacillati; phylum Actinomycetota; class Actinomycetes; order Micrococcales; family Microbacteriaceae; genus Rathayibacter; species Rathayibacter sp. AY1B6. The sequence continues at coordinate 70,396 of NZ_PSWL01000015.1, read as the reverse complement.
CCCTGGTGGTGCCGCCGGTACTGCTCCTCGGGCTCGCCGTGGCGGTGCTCTCCTCCGCGGTGCCCTACGCGCTGGAGCTGCTGGCGCTGCGGCGCCTGCGCTCCTCCACGTTCTCGATCCTGATGTCGCTCTCCCCCGGGGCGGCCGCGCTCTCGGGCTTCCTCGTGCTCGGCCAGCGCCTCAGCGCCGTCGAGGCGGTCGGGATCGCGCTCGTGGTCGCCGCGAGCATCGGGGCGGTGCGGACCGCGCGGACCTCCGCCTGAGCGCCAGTTCTTTTGTTAGGCTAACTATGTGCCGCCGACCGAAACCCCGCAGACCAGGACCGCGCAGACCAGGACCCCGCAGACCGACCTTCCGCTGACCTCCCTCGCGGGCGAGGTGCGGGCAGCGGTCGGCCGGCTGGGGCGGCGGCTCCGGCAGGAGAAGGCCCAGCACGAGCTCAGCGATCCGCAGTTCAGCGTGCTCGCGCTCCTGCACCGCGAGGGCGCGAAGACCCTCGGCGAGCTGGCCGAGGCGGAGCGGGTCCGCCCGCCGTCCATGACCCGCACGGTCGGCTGCCTGGTCGACGAGGGGCTCGTGGAGCGCCTCGCCGACCCCGCCGACGGCCGCGTCACCCGCATCCGCCCCACCGGAGCCGGCACCGCGCTGGTCCTCGATGTGCGCCGCAGCCGCGACGCCTGGCTCGTCGCGCGCCTGCAGGAGCTCCCCCCCGAGGACCTGCGCCTGCTCCACGACGCGGCGGCGGTCCTGCGCGCGGTGGCCGACCGATGAGCGCGATGTTCCGCTCCCTCGCCGTCCCGAACTACCGCATCTGGTTCGCGGGCGCGATGGTCTCGAACGTCGGCACCTGGATGCAGCGCACGGCCCAGGACTGGATCGTGATCAACGACCTGACCGACCACGACGCGACGGCGCTCGGCGTGACCATGGCGCTGCAGTTCGGACCGCAGCTCGTGATGGTCCCCTTCTCCGGCTTCATCGCCGACCGCTTCGACCGGCGCAAGCTCCTGATGGCCACCCAGGGCGCGATGGGCGCGCTCGGGCTCGGCCTGGGGCTCATCGTCGTGACCGGGGTCGTCCAGCTCTGGATGGTCTACCTCTTCGCCCTGCTGCTGGGCTTCGCCGCCGCCATCGACGCCCCTGTGCGTCAGACCTTCGTCTCGGCGCTGGTCGAGGAGCGCGACCTCACCAACGCCGTCTCGCTGAACTCCGCCTCCTTCAACTCGGCGCGGATGATCGGACCGGCCCTCGCGGGCGTGCTCATCGCCGCCGTCGGCTCCGGCTGGGTCTTCCTCCTCAACGCCGCGAGCTTCCTCGCCGTGCTGCTCTCGCTGCGGGCGCTGCACCGCGACCAGCTCCGCAGCGCACCCCGCGCCACCCGGGGCCCGGGCGCCCTGCTCGAGGGGTTCCGCTACGTGTCGAAGCGGCCGGACATCCTCGTGGTGCTCGCGATCGTGTTCCTGATCGGAACGTTCGGCCTCAACTTCCCGATCTTCGCCTCGACGATGGCGACGGTCGAGTTCGACATGGGGGCGAGCGAGTTCGGCCTGCTCTCCTCCGCCATCGCCGTCGGCTCGGTGCTGGGGGCGCTCCTCTCGGCCCGCCGCGACCGCCCGCGGCTCCGGCTCATCGTCGGCGCCTCCGCCGCCTTCGGCGTCGCGCTCGCGCTGGCCGGCGTCATGCCGACCGTCTGGGCGTTCGCGATCCTGCTCCCCTTCGTCGGCATCGCGGCGCAGACGCTGATGACCTCGGCCAACGGCTACGTGCAGCTCTCAACCGCCCCCGAAATGCGCGGCCGGGTGATGGCGCTCTACATGGCGATCTTCGTCGGCGGCACCCCGATCGGGGCCCCGCTGATCGGCTGGGTCGCGAACGCCTACGGCCCGCGCCAGGCGATGCTGGTCGGCGCCGCCTCCGGGATCGCAGCGGCCGCCATCGGCCTCGCCTTCCACCTCCGCCTGCGCCGCAGAGCCCGGCTCGCGGCGCCCGAGCAGGAGGCCGCGCCCGCCACCGGCGGAGTCGGTCTGCTGCGCCCGCGGGCCTGAGCTCCGTCAGCCGGTCCGCGCACCGGGGCGGATCCGCGGACGAGTCCACTCGACGCGTCGTCCCCGACGCGGGGCGCGGAGGCCGAGCCCCTCAGGCCTCGCGCGTGATCTCGACGCGGACGAAGAGCTTCGACGAGCGCGGGCCCGCGAACACCCCGCGCAGCGGCGCGATGTCGTTGTAGTCGCGGCCCCGGCCGACGATGACGTGGCGGTCGCCGATGTCGATCAGGTTGGTCGGGTCGTAGCCGCGCCACGCGCCTCCGCAGAACCACTCGACCCAGGCGTGCGACTCCCCCACCACGGTCTCGCCGATCTCGGCGTGCGGCTTGGGGTGCAGGTAGCCCGAGACGTAGCGCGCCGGGATGCCCACCGAGCGCAGCGCCCCGAGGACGATGTGGGTGATGTCCTGGCAGACGCCCTCGCGCGCGGTCCACGACTCGGTCGCCGTGGAGTGCACCCCCGTGACGCCCTGGCGGTAGGTCATCGCCCGGCCGATGGTCTCGGCGATCGTCAGCGCGGCGTCGCACGGCCCGGCGGCCTCGTCGGCCAGAGAGCGGGCCAGCGCCGAGAGGTCCTCCGGCGGCGCGGTGCGGTGGGTCTGCTTCGACTGCTCCACGTACTCGGTGCGCGTCTCGACCTGGTCGGACAGCTGCTCCCAGCCGGTGGGGTGGTCCGGGTGCTGCTTCGGCCGGATCTCGACGAGCGAGGTCGCCGTCAGCGAGAGCTCGCGGTGCGCGTCGAGCACGTCGAAGGACGAGACGCGGGTGCCCCAGTAGTCGGTGTAGGCGTGCACCGAGGTCAAAGGTCGGATGTCGAGGTTCGAGAACAGCACCAGCTGCCCGTCGGAGGAGGCGGGGAGCATCCGCGCCTCGTTGTAGGACGCGACCACGTCTCCCGCGTAGGTGAAGCCCGTGGTGTGCCTGATGCGCAGCCTGCTCACAGCGCCTCCCCGATCCAGCTCGGCATGACGTTGGTGGGGAAGTACCGCTGGCGGATCGCCTCGGAGGCGGCCGAGGTCGCCTCCTGCACGCTGTCCATGTGCCGCGGAAGGTCCTCGAGGATGTCGGTGATCGGCCGGAACTCCAGCTCGCTGCGGATCCGCCCGAGCACGCGCTGCGCGTCGCCGGAGTGGCCGATGCGGCCGGTGCGCGGCTCGATGTCGCGCATGCACATCTCCGCCCGCGAGACCGAGAAGAGGATCGAGCGCGGGAAGAGCCGGTCCAGGAGGAGGAACTCGGCCGCGTTCCGCGCGCTCGGCACGCCCCGGTAGGTGCGCAGGTAGGCCTCGTAGGCGCCGCAGGAGCGGAGGATCGTGGTCCAGGAGGGGCCGCTCGCCTCGGTCAGCGAGCGGGTGGCGAGCAGACGGGCGGTCATGTCGGCGCGCTCGATCGAGCGGCCGAGCGTGAAGAACTGCCAGGCCTCGTCGCGCGAGGTCGCCGACTCGATGATGCCCACGGCGAGGGCGGAGCGCTCGCGCACCCAGCTGAAGAACTCCGAGACCCGCTCGCCCGAGACACGGCGCGGCATCCGGGTGCGCGTGGTGTTGAGGCACTCCCAGAGCTCGGTCGAGACGATCTCGCGAGCCCGGCGGGCGTTCTCGCGGGCCGCGCCGAGCGAGTAGGCGATCGAGGCGGGGTTCGTGCGGTCGATCGCGAGGATCGCCAGCACGTCGGCGCGGGTGATCTCGCGCATGTCGTCGGGCGGGGTCGAGCCCATCACCGACAGGAGCGAGCGGCAGGCCGTGTCCTCGTCGATCCACGGGTCCTCGAGCAGGAGCTGGAGGTGGACGTCGAGGATGCGGGCGGTGCCGTCGGACCGCTCGATGTAGCGGCCGATCCAGAACAGCGACTCGGCGATCCGGGAGAGCATCAGTCGTCCTCCCCCGCCGCGAGCGTCTGCTGCTGCTGCTGGTCCTGGTCGGTGTTCGGCGCGTCCTGCGGCGAGTGGTCGGGCGTGTGGTTGAGCGGGTAGACGATCGGGATGGAGCTGGTGACCGCGGCCTGCTCGGCGACCAGCGCCTGGATGTCGCGCGCCTCGGGCTCGGCGCTGCGCGCCTCCTCGAGGCCGACCACCCAGGTGTCCTTCGATCCGCCGCCCTGCGACGAGTTGACGACGAGCTGCCCCTCCGGGAGCGCGACGCGGGTCAGCCCGCCGGGCAGCACCCAGACGTCGGTGCCGTCGTTCACGGCGAAGGGCCGCAGGTCGGCGTGCCGGGGGCGCATCCCGTCGTCGACGAGGGTGGGGATGGTGGAGAGCTGCACGACCGGCTGCGCGATCCACCCGCGCGGGTCCGCCTGGAGGCGGGAGCGCAGCTCCGCGAGCTCCTTCGCCGAGGCGGCCGGCCCCACGACCAGGCCCTTGCCGCCGGAGCCGTCGACCGGCTTCACGACGAGCTCGTCGAGGCGGTCGAGCACCTCCTCGAGGGCTCCCGGGTCCTCCAGGCGCCACGTGTCGACGTTCTTGATCACCGGCTCCTCCGAGAGGTAGTAGCGGATGAGGTCGGGGAGGTAGGTGTAGACGAGCTTGTCGTCGGCGACGCCGTTGCCGACCGCGTTGGCGATCGTCACGTTCCCGAGGCGGGCCGCGAGCATCAGCCCGGGCGAGCCGAGCATCGAGTCGGCGCGGAACTGCAGCGGATCGAGGAACTCGTCGTCCACACGGCGGTAGATCACGTCGACCCGGGTCGGGCCGGAGGTGGTGCGCATGAACACCTTCCCGCCCGTGCAGAACAGGTCGCGGCCCTCGACCAGCTCGACGCCCATGAGACGGGCCAGGAGGGTGTGCTCGAAGTAGGCGGAGTTGTAGACGCCCGGGGTGAGCACGACGACGGTCGGATCGTCGACGCCCTCGGGGGCGGAGGCGCGGAGGGCCTGCAGCAGCTTGTTCGGGTAGTCGCCGACCGGGCGCACCCGCATCGAGACGAACAGCTCGGGCAGCGTCTGCGCCATCACCCGGCGGTTCGAGATGACGTAGGAGACGCCGGAGGGCACGCGGACGTTGTCCTCGAGGACCCGCCAGCCGCCCTTCTCGTCGCGGATCAGGTCGATCCCGGACACCTGGATCCGCACGCCGTTGGCGGGGACGATGCCCGCCGCCTGCCGGTGGAAGTGGCTGGAGCTCGAGATCAGCCCGGCGGGGATCACGCCGTCGGCCACGGCGTTCTGCGGGCCGTAGACGTCGGCGAGGAAGGCCTCGAGAGCACGGACCCGCTGCTTGATGCCGGTCTGCACCTCGTTCCACTCGGCGCGCTCGATGACCCGGGGGACGGCGTCGAGGGGGAACGGCCGCTCCTCCCCCGCGAAGTCGAACGTGACGCCCTGCGCGAGGTAGGAGGAGGCGAGAGCGTCGGTGCGGCCGCGCAGCTCCTCCTGGGTCATCCGCGCGAGCGAGGAGTAGATGTCGCGGTAGGCGCCGCGGACCCCGTCGGGGCCTCCGGTCGACGCCACGTCGGCGAACATCTCGTCCCAGGGGGCGGCGCCCGTGTCGGGCCGCTCGACCTTCTGGGACCCGTATCCGTCGAAGAGGTCACCCATGGCACGACTCTAGTGCGGGGCGTATTGCGGGGATGTTTCGGGCGGCGAGGGAACCCCGCACCGTCGAGGGATCCTGCTGCTGCGGGCTCTCTCGACGGTCAGGGGTTCCCTCGACGGCGGTCGGGAATACGGTGGGCCGGGCGTGGTTGAATGAGGATGTACATGCAAACGCATGGACCAGGCCCCACCGGGCCGGAGGACAGAAGGAGCGCCTGATGCAGTTCGGCATCTTCACGGTCAGCGACATCACGACCGACCCCACGACCGGACGGACCCCGTCCGAGTCCGAGAAGATCCAGGCGACCCTCGCGATCGCGCTGAAGGCGGAGGAGATCGGCCTCGACGTCTTCGCCCTGGGCGAGCACCACAACCCGCCGTTCTGGTCCTCCTCCCCCACCACGACGCTCGGCTACCTCGCGGCGAAGACGGAGCGGATCACGCTCTCCACCGCGATGGCCCTCATCACCACGAACGACCCGGTGAAGCTCGCCGAGGACTACGCGATGCTCCAGCACCTCGCCGGCGGCCGCGTCGACCTGATGCTCGGCCGCGGCAACACCGGCCCCGTCTACCCGTGGTTCGGCAAGGACATCCGCCGCGGCATCGAGCTGACGATCGAGAACTACGACCTGCTGCACCGCCTGTGGACGGAGGACTTCGTCGACTGGGAGGGCCAGTTCCGCACTCCCCTCCAGGGCTTCCAGTCGACTCCGCGCCCCCTCGACGGCGTCGCGCCGTTCGTGTGGCACGGATCGATCCGCTCCCCGCAGATCGCCGAGCAGGCCGCCTACTACGGCGACGGCTTCTTCGCGAACCACATCTTCTGGCCCGCCTCGCACACCCAGAAGATGGTGCAGCTCTACCGCCAGCGCTTCGAGCACTACGGCCACGGGACCGCCGACCAGGCGATCGTGGGCCTCGGCGGGCAGATCTTCCTGGCGAAGAACTCGCAGGACGCCGTCTCGCAGTTCCGCCCCTACTTCGACAACGCCCCCGTCTACGGCCACGGCCCCTCGCTCGAGGACTTCACGGAGCAGACCCCGCTCACGGTCGGCTCCCCGCAGCAGATCATCGACCGCACCCTCGGCTTCCGCGAGTACGTCGGCGACTACCAGCGCCAGCTCTTCCTGATGGACCACGCGGGACTCCCGCTGAAGACCGTCCTGGAGCAGATGGACATGCTCGGCGAGATCCTCCCCGCCCTGCGCGCCGGGTTCGCCGAGGGCCGCCCCTCGCACGTGCCTGACGCCCCCACCCACTCCTCCCTCGTGGCCGCGCGCGACGCGCAGCCCGCGGCCGAGCCCGTCACCGTCTAGTCAGGAGCTCTTCATGGACACCCGCAGGATCACCGTCCTCTCGGCCGGCCTCAGCCAGCCGTCCTCGACCCGGCTGCTCGCCGACCGCCTGGCCGACGCCGCCGAGTCCTCTCTCGCCGAGCAGGGCTTCGCCGTCGAGCGGAGCGTCGTGGAGCTGCGCGACCTCGCGCATGACGTCACGAACAACCTCCTCACCGGCTTCGCGAGCCCCGCTCTGCAGACCGCGCTCGACGCGGTCGCCGGCGCCGACGGACTGATCGCCGTCACGCCGATCTTCACGACCAGCTACAGCGGGCTCTTCAAGTCGTTCGTCGACGTGCTCGACACGGAGGCGCTGCGCGGCCTGCCCGTGCTGCTGGCGGCCACGGGCGGCTCCCCCCGCCACTCCCTGGCCGTCGACTACGCGATGCGGCCGCTCTTCACCTACCTGCACGCGGCGCCCCTCTCGACCACCGTGTTCGCGGCGACGGACGACTGGGGCGGCGCGACCGAGGACGGACGGGCGCTGCCCTCGCGGATCGAGCGCGCCGGACGCGAGCTGGCCGACGAGGCCGCCCGCTCCTCCCGCTCGGGCTCCGCGCCCGACCCGTGGGCGCTGGACGGCTCGTTCGAGGGGATGCTCGGCCGCCGCAGCTGAGCGACCATCGGGCGGAGCGGCCGCTCTTCTCATGGATCGGCCGATCCGTCCAGCCGAGATTCCCGCCGCCGCTCCGGAATAGCCTGCCCCCGGGAGCCTTCCGCTGGCCCCCGGAAGGAGGCCTACATGGGCCCGACCAGCAAGGGGCTCCCCTCGGGGGCCCTCGACCTCTCGCAGCTCGGACGCGCGGTCCTCGACCGCCGCCGCTTCCTCGGAGCTCTCGGCGTCGCCGCCTCCGTCCCGGTCCTCTCCGGCTGCGGCTTCGCCCCGGCGGGCCCCGCGGCGAGCGCCGGCAGCGACACCCTCACCTTCACCACCTGGGGCACCGACGCCGAGCTGGCCGGCTTCCAGCGCGCGATCGACGCCTTCCAGTCGGCGAACGCGGGCGCGACCGTCACCCTCAACGCGGTGCCGTACGAGCAGATGTTCACGAACATCGACGCGCAGCTGCAGGCGGGCAACCCGCCGGACGTCTTCCGAGTGCCGTACTACACCTTCGGCAGCTACGCCGGGCGCGACCAGCTGCTGGACCTCTCGTCCTACCTCGACTCCGACGTCGCCGACCGGTTCACCGACCCGGCGTGGGCCGCCGTGCAGAGCGGAGGGAGCCCGTTCGGCGTCCCGCACCACACCGACACCTCGCTGATCCTGTACAACACGCAGGTGCTCGCCGACGCGGGCGTCACCTCGTTCCCCACCTCGCCCGAGGAGGCGTGGACCTGGGAGGAGTTCACCGAGGTCGGGCGGAAGCTGCGCGCCTCGCTCCCCGCCGAGCGCTACCCCTTCGCCTACAACTGGCAGGGCAACGGAGTCACGCGCTGGCTCAGCCTGCTCTTCCAGGCCGACGGCCGCTTCCTCACCGAGGACCTGTCCGGGCCTGCGATCGACTCCGCCGCCGGCCGTGCCGCGATCGACTTCAGCCGCAGCTTCTTCACCGACGGCCTCGTGCCGCCGAGCAGCTCGGTGCAGGCGACCACCTACGCCAGCGACCTCTGGTACTCGCAGACCACCGCGATGACCTTCGCCGGCGCGTTCCTCATCCCCGACGCCGACTCCACCCTCGACTTCGAGTGGGGTGCCACCTACTCGCCGCGCGACGTCCGCGGAGGCGGCGACTTCGGCGGCAACGCCCTCGTCGCGACCAAGGCCGCGAAGAACCCGGAGCTGGCCGCGTCCTTCCTCGCATTCGTGACGGAGGAGGAGGCGATGCGCGACTTCTGCGCCGGAGCCTCCCTCCTCCCCACGCGCCGCGACCTCACGGAGTCGGGCATCGAGTTCGCCGTGCGCCCCGAGCTCGCCGAGGTGTTCCTCGGGCAGGCGGGCACCGTCCAGGCGTCCGACTCGGCGCAGGTCGCCTCGCCCGACATGGCCGCGATCATCACGGTGCTCAAGGAGCAGCTGGAGCAGGCCTTCATCGGCGGGCGCAGCACCGAGGACACCATCGCCGGCCTCACCTCCGGCATCGCTGCCGCGACGCAGTGAGCCGGTCGGTCCTCGCGCCGGAGGCGGTGACCGCCCGCCCCCGGCGCACCTCTCGCGCCCCCGCCCGCGAGACGGCGGCCGCCTACGCGTTCCTCGCGCCGAACCTGCTGATGCTCGGCCTGTTCGTGTTCGTCCCCCTGGGCGGTGCGTTCCTGATCGGCTTCCAGCGGACCAACGGCTTCGGCGACGGCGTCTTCGTCGGGCTCGACAACTACGCGCGCCTGCTCGGCGACGGCCTCTTCTGGCGCTCGACGCTGAACACGGCGCTGTTCACCCTGATCGTGACCCCGCTCTCGATGGCGCTGGGCCTCGGCGCGGCGGTGCTGATGAACTCCGTGCTGCCCGCGCGGCCGGTGTTCCGCAGCATCCTCATCCTGCCGATGGCGGTCTCCGGCGTGGCGACGGCGCTGATGGGCGTGCTGATCTTCGACGAGAACAGCGGCGTGCTCGACGGCATGCTGCAGACCATCGGCCTCCCCCGCATCGCCTGGCAGTCGGGCGGAGCGGCGGCCTTCGCCTCCGTGGTGCTGGTCACCCTGTGGTGGCGCACCGGCTTCAACATGCTGATCTACCTGGCGGGGCTGCAGGGGGTGAACCCGGCACTCTACGAGGCGGCCCGGCTCGACGGAGCGAACGCGTGGCAGCAGTTCCGACACGTGACACTGCCGCTGGTCGGCCCGTCGTCGTTCTTCCTGCTCATCCTCAACGTCATCTACTCGTTCCAGGTGTTCGACATCGTCTTCGTGCTCACCGGCGGCGGGCCGCAGAACGCGACCTCGGTGCTCGTGACCTACGCCTACGACACCGGGTTCGTCACCCGCGACCAGGGCTACGCCGCGGCCATCGGCATCGTGCTGCTGATCCTGACCATGGTCTTCACCGCGGTGCAGTGGCGCACCAACCGCTCGAGGGACCTCGTCGAATGATCCGCACCTCGCGCACGGCGCGCCTGCTCCGCCTCGCCCTCGCCCTCGGCGTCTCGGTCGTCATCGTCTTCCCGCTGTACTGGATGGTCGTCGTCGCGTTCTCCTCGCGGTCCGAGCTGCTCGGCGGCACCCTCCGCCTCTGGCCGCGCGAGCTGACTCTGGTGAACTTCGAGCGCGTGTTCTCGTCGTTCCCGGTGGCGACCTGGTTCGGCAACTCCCTCGCGATCAGCCTCGTCACCGCGCTGATCACCGTGACGATCAACCTGCTCGGCGGCTACGCCTTCGCGCAGCTGCGGTTCCGCGGATCCGGCGTGCTCTTCCTCCTGGCCCTGTCGACACTCACTCTGCCCGTGCAGGTGATCATGGTGGCGCTGTTCCGGCTCGTCACCGACCTCGGGCTCTACGGGAGCTACTGGGCGGTGATCCTGCCGACGGCGGCCTCGGCGTTCGGGCTGTTCCTGGCGCGGCAGTTCATCCTCGCGATCCCGCGGGACCTCATCGAGGCGGCCCGGATCGACGGCGCCGGCCACTTCCGCGTGTTCACGGCCATCGTGCTCCCCCTCTCGAAGCCGCTGATCGCCGTGCTCTTCTTCATGTCGCTGCTCGGCTCCTGGAACGACTTCGCCTGGCCGCTCATCGCCCTGAAGGAGAACGCGCTCTTCACGCTCCCGATCGGCCTGCTCTTCCTCCAGGGGCAGTTCGGCAGCGACTACGGAGCGACCATGGCGTTCGCCCTGGTGAACGTCGTGCCGATGGTGGTGCTGTTCCTGGTGTTCCAGCGCTACTTCGTGCAGGGCTTCGCGCGCAGCGGCCTCCGCTGACTCCGCGGCGGGGGGTGCGGATCGGTGCGCTGAGCGGCCATTCGTCCCCCCGTCCGGGGCCCGGAGTGTCAATCCCCCCGTTCCGCCGACCCGGCCGGCGCCGCCCAGGGGTACGGTCGTCCCAGGCGCCCGTCTCGTGCGCTCCTGAGGGCACCGTTCGAGCGGAAGGCGGGATCGCCATGAGTACCGTCGCCGCGAACGCCGCCCAGCAGAAGGTGGCCGGCCGCTACTACCTGATCGAGCGGATCGGCTCCGGCGGGATGGGCTCGGTCTACCGGGCCCGCGACGAGACCGTCCAGCGCGAGGTCGCCGTGAAGGTCTTCCGCGCGGAGGCCTCGAACCCCGAGGACGTGGCCCGCCAGGAGCGCGAGGTGCGGATGCTGAGCTCCTTCGCCCACCCCGGCATCGTCAACCTCTTCGACGCGGGGCTGCACAACTTCGGCGGCGAGGTCCGCCGCTACGTCGTGATGGAGCTCGTCGCCGACCCCACGATGGAGGCGCGGCTCGAGGCCGGCCCCCTCCCGGCGGCGGAGGTCGCGGCGATCGGCACGCAGCTCGCGGAGGCCCTGGCCTACCTGCACGAGCGCGGTGTCGTGCACCGCGACGTGAAGCCCGCGAACATCCTGGTCAGCGAGGTCGCCTCCAGCGGCTACGCCCGCACCGCCAAGCTCACCGACTTCGGCGTGGCCCACTTCATGGACGGCTCCCGCCTCACCAGCGACGGCGTGGTGATCGGCACCGCGAGCTTCGTCAGCCCGGAGCAGGTCGCGGGCGAGCCGATCAGCGGGGCGAGCGACGTCTTCTCCCTCGGCCTGGTCCTCCTCGAGGCGATCACCGGCCACCGCGAGTACTCGGGCACCGTCCTCGAGGCGGCGATCGCGCGGCTCCACCGCAGCCCCTCCGTGCCCGACTCCCTGCCGGCGGAGTGGCGGGCGCTGCTGACCTCGATGACGCAGCGGGACCCGGAGAAGCGGCCGACCGCCGACGAGGTCGCTCACCGCCTCCGGGGCGGGATGGCCGCGGGCTCGGCTGCAGCCGTGCCGATCGCGCCGGACTCGCGCGCGGCACGGATCCGGCGCTCCGTGATCATCGGCTCGAGCGTGGTCGGCGTCGGCGCGATCGCGGCGCTGTCGTGGATGCTCGGAGCGCTCGCCGGTCGCTGACCGACCGGGCGCGGGGCCCTAGGCCTCGCCGGGGAACGCGGGACGGAGCACGATCCGGGTCCAGGCGCCCACGTAGATCCGGTCGCCCTCCTCGACCTCACGGCGGTGACCGGCGGCGATCGGCGACTGCGGGAGCGGCGCCCCGGCCGGTGCGAGGTACGTGCCGTTCGCCGACTGCAGGTCCTCGACCCACCAGCGGTAGCCGTCGGTGCTGAGCTGGCAGTGGCGGCGCGACACACCGGAGTCGGAGCCGCAGTCGACCTGCGGCGAGATGCCGCGGGAGACGGACGGGCGTCCGACGAGCAGGGTGCGCTCGCGGAGGACGACGGTCGCGGGCGGGCCCGGCGAGGGCATCGGGTCGTCGGCGCGCTGCTCGGCGTACCACTCCGGGTCGACCCAGAGCTCGGCGATCCACGGGCGGTCCGGGTCCGCGGAGGCGGCGGCGGGCCGGGCGGAGCCGGTGGCCGGTGAGGACGCGGCCTCCTCCTCCGGTGCTGAGGCGCCGGGGGCCGCTCCGGGCGCTGCGGCCTCCGGTGCTGCCGCCTCCGGGATCACCTCGGTCACCGGAGCGGCGGGCGGCGCGGTCGCGACGGGGGTGTCGAAGCCGGCCTCCTGCTCCGGGACCAGCTCGGTCGGAGCCGCGGGATCGGCCTGCGGCGCGGGCGCCTCGCCCAGGTGCTGGGCCGGGTCCCCCGACGGCGTCGCGGAGCCGCCGACCTCACCCGGAGCGCGCACGGCGCCGGAGGAGGTGAACGGATCCGCCTCGGGGAGGGAGCCGGTCGTGAAGTCGTAGCCGCAGTTCTCGCAGAACAGGGCGCCGGCCTCGTTCGGGAACGAGCAGTGCGGGCAGACCGAGGGGCCGGTCGGGATCGCCGTGGTCGGCGCGGCAGGAGCGGGCGACGGGGCCGCGGCGGCACCGATGGGCGCCCCGCAGACGTCGCAGTAGTCTCCGGACCGGGAGGTGTGCCCCTCGGGGCAGCGGAAGCTCACTTGCGCACCCGCGTGGTCTTGGTCGATGCGGTGTCCAACGCCATCTCGTCGAGGCGGTCGACACCGCGCTTGAGCCGCACAGTGCCCTCGTTCGGGTTGTCGATCTCGACGACCTTCCGCAGCTTCGCGGTCGCCTCGTCGTTCCCGGTGACGGAGGCGAGCTGCACCGCCCGCCCGAGCTTGACCGTGGCGGTCGCCTCGTCCCCCCGGGCCTTGGCCGCGAGCCCGTCCTGGATCGCCGAGGCGAGCTCGGTCTGACCCGTGTAGTGGGCGACGGCCGGATCGATGCGGGCGGTCAGGGCGGAGTCGTCCGTCCAGCGGGCCTTCACCAGGGCGGAGGCGACCACCTCGTCGCGCACGCTGAGCTGCACCCGCGCGGCGAGCTGCTCCGAGCCGACCGGCTTCGAGGCGACCCGGACCGCCACGTGGTACTCCCGCGACTCGTCGCCCCAGGCGCCGGTCGGGTAGGCGCCGGTGAGCGGGTTCACGGCGTTCCGCCGGGAGCTGAGGTCCTCGAGGTTCGGCGCGACCTGGCGGACGAAGAGCAGCTGCGCGCCCTGCGGAGTCCAGACGCGGAGCTCGCCGTTCGCGACTCCCCGGCCCATCGACGCCCGCATCAGCGACTCGAAGTCGGCGGCCATGTCGGCCGGGTTCGCGATCAGGCCCACGGTGCCCAGCAGGGCGCTCGCGATGGTGCGCGCCTCCTCGACGATCCAGCGGGAGCCGACGCCGCGCACGTCGCACTGGAAGTCGCCCGACGCCGCGCGGATCGCCGCGTCCAGCTGCATCCGCGACTCGTGCTCGTTCTTGCCGTCGGTGAGGAGGATCGCGTGCCGCTGCGTCGCCTCCGGCACGGTGGCGAACAGCTGGCGGGCGAGGGTCAGCCAGGTGCCCATCGCGGTGCCGCCGTCGGCCTGGAGGTAGCCGATCGCCTCCTTCGCCGCGGCGCGCGCGCCCGGCTCCATCCGCACCATCGAGACGGTGGCGTTGGGGTACGGGAAGGCGCGGTCGGCGCGCTCGGATCCGGCCACGACGGCGAAGAAGGTGCCGTCGAGGATCTGGTCGACGGCCACGGCGGCGGCGCGCTTGGCGGCCGTCATGTTCTCACCGGTCATCGATCCGGAGCAGTCCACGATGATGATCTCGGCCGCGGCTCCATCGGACCCGGCGACCCCCGTGCCGGACGCGGTCACCGTGACGATGGCGTGCACGTCGGTGGCGCCGTCCGAGAGGAACTCGTTCTGGAAAACACTCGCGCTGAACTCCGCCATTCCGGCAGTTTACGGGGACGCCCGGCCCGAGCGGCCCTCCATCGCCGAGGATCGGCCGGGCATCGCGGCCGGACGCCTGCGCGACAGCTGTCGGGACGAGCGGAGGCGGATCGACCGCCGCCGGAGCGCCCCCGTCAAGCCCACCGCCGCCGGACGCCGCCGGTGCCAGGGTGGAGCCGTGCCTCCCTGGACCCTCGCCCTCGCCAGCGGCGCCATCGGCGGCGCCACCCTCCTGATCGGCGCCGCGCTCGCCTGGTTCGTGCGCGTGCCCCCGAAGCTCACCGCCGCGATCTCGGCGTTCGGAGCAGGGGTGCTGATCTCGGCGCTCGCCTACGAGCTCGTGCAGGAGGCGGCGGACGACGGCGGACTGCTCCCGACGATCCTGGGGACGCTCGCGGGAGCCGTCGTCTTCGTCGGGGCCGACGCGCTGCTCACCCGCGCCGGCGCGGGGAACCGCAAGAGCGCGAAGGGGTCGGGCGGAGGAGGCGGCGCGGCGATCGCGGCGGGAGCGCTCATCGACGGCGTCCCCGAATCGATCGTGCTCGGCCTCTCGGTCGCCCAGGGCGGTGCGGGAGCGGCGATCAGCGTGCCCATCGTCGCCGCGGTCGCGATCTCGAACCTCCCCGAGGGTCTGTCCTCCACGGTCGGGATGAAGGCGGACGGCCGCTCCGCCCGCTACGTCTTCACCGTCTGGGGCGGGATCGCCGCGATCTCGGCCGCCGCGGCGCTGGTCGGCTTCCTGGTCTTCGCCACCGCACCGGGCGCGGTCGTGGCCTTCGTGACGACCGTCGCCGCCGGCGCGATCCTCGCCATGATCTCCAACACGATGATCCCCGAGGCGTTCGACCGCGACGACGTGCTCACCGGGCTGTACGCCGTGCTGGGATTCGTGACGGCGTTCGCGCTGCATGCGGCGTCGTCGTGACTGCCACTCCCCGCGCGGACGAACGGGGGGAGGTGCGATGTGCAGGGGATCCGGAGGCATCTCGGCCCCTCCGGCGGAGGAGAGCGCTCCCGGGTGAGGATCCCCTGCAGATCGCACACCCGGGTGATCGAGCAGGGCGGAGTCAGCCGCTGAAGGCGGTGAGAGCGTCGTCGAGGATGCCGAGGCCGCGGGCGACCTCGGCAGGGGTGATGACGGCCGGCGGGACCACGTGGATCCGGTTGTCGGCGGTGAAGGGCAGGAGGCCGCGGGACAGCAGGTCGGCCTTGAGGCGGGCGACGGAGGCCGCAGGCAGCGGGGTGCGTGCGGCCCGGTCGCTCACGAGCTCGAGCGCCCAGAACACTCCGGAGCCGCGGACCTCGCCGATCAGGTCGTGCTTCGCCTCGAGCGCCGCCAGGCCCGGGGCCAGGTGCTCCGAGCCGATGGTGCGCGCGTTGTCGACGATCCCCTCCTCCTCCATCGCCTCGAGCGTCGCGACGACGCTGGCCGCGGCGAGCGGATGGCCGGAGTAGGTGAGACCGCCGGGGAAGACGCGCTCGTCGAAGTGGTGGGCGATCGGGTCCGAGATGACGACGCCGCCGATCGGGACGTAGCCGGAGTTGACGCCCTTGGCGAAGGTGATCAGGTCGGGACGCACGTCGAAGGCGTCGAAGGCGAACCACTCCCCCGTGCGGCCGAAGCCCGCCATGACCTCGTCGAGGATCAGCTGGATGCCGTAGCGGTCGGCGATCTCGCGCACCCCCGCGAGATAGCCGGGCGGCGGGGTGAGCACACCGGCGGTGCCGGGGATGGTCTCGAGGAGGAACGCGGCGATCGACTCCGGCCCCTCCGCCTGGACGACGCGCTCGAGGTGGTGGAGGGCGCGCTCGCACTCCTGCTCGAGCG
Organism: Rathayibacter sp. AY1B6; assembly: GCF_002932755.1. NCBI lineage: Bacteria > Bacillati > Actinomycetota > Actinomycetes > Micrococcales > Microbacteriaceae > Rathayibacter > Rathayibacter sp. AY1B6. Next base: position 54,384 of record NZ_PSWL01000015.1, on the reverse strand, counting down.
TCTCGGCCCAGAACTCGCTGCGGTACAGGTACGGCCCGAAGGCGTGCACGTGCCCGCGGGAGTACTCGTTGGGGATGCGGCGCCAGTCGCCCGTCGAGACGATCGCCGCTCCCGTGTTGCCGTGGTACGAGCGGTACAGCGAGACGACCTTGTCGCGGCCGGTGAACAGCCGCGCCATGCGGATCGCGTTCTCGTTCGCGTCCGCGCCGCCGTTGGTGAAGAACACCTTCTCCATGCCCTCGGGTGCCCGCTCGGTGATCAGGCGGGCCGCCTCGGCGCGGGTCTCGTTCGCGTAGGCGGGACCGACGGTGGTGAGGACGCCCGCCTGCTCCTGGATCGCGGCGACGACCTTCGGGTGCTGGTAGCCGATGGTGACGTTCACGAGCTGGCTCGAGAAGTCGAGGTAGCGGGTGCCGTCGACGTCCCAGACCTCGGCGCCGAGGCCGCCCGCGATCGGCAGCGGGTTCAGCGCACCCTGCGCCGACCAGGAGTGGAACACGCGGGACCGGTCGGCGGCGGTGACCGAGGCGTTGTCGCGGACGGTGGGGGCGGTCGAGGACGTCATGCTCCCCATCGTGCCGCGCCCGCCTCAGGAGTGGGCGTGCGGATCCGTCGATCCGCGGACCCTACGATGGACGGAACGTCGAAGGGAGCCGCGCATGCCCGCGACCGTCCGCGATCTGCTGGCCGAACCGGCCTTCCGCCTCCGCGTGCTCGCCGGTGTCCACGACGAGGCCGACCTCGACGCCCCTCTGGTCTGGGCGCACTCCTCGGACCTCGTCGATCCGACGCCCTGGCTCGAGTCGGGGCAGCTGCTGCTGACCGACGGCGTCCACTTCACCGGGCACGACACCGCCGAGTTCTCGGAGGAGTACGTCGCCCGGCTGCGCGGCCGCGGCATCCGCGCGCTCGGCTTCGCCACCCGCATCGTGCACGACGAGGTGCCTGCCGCTCTCGTCGCGGCGTGCGAGCGCCAGGGCCTGCCGCTGCTGGAGGTGGCCGAGCTCACCCCGTTCATGGGGATCATCCGCTTCGTCGCCGACGTCATCTCGCGGGAGCAGCGCGAGCGGCTCGAGTGGTCGCTCGAGGCGCAGCGGCGGGTCGCCCGCGCGGCGCTGCGGCCGGACGGGCTCGCGGCGATCCTCACCGAGCTGGAGCGGCAGCTGGACTGCTGGGTCGCCCTCTACGACGCGGCCGGGCAGAGGGTGCATCTGCCCACCCGGCTCGACGTGCCGGCGGAGGAGGCGGTGGCCGCGGCCGCGAGGCACGCGCTGACCCGCGGCAGCCGAGCGGGGCTCCGGCTCGACGACGGCGGCGGAGTGACGCTGCAGACGATCGGGCGCCGCGACCACCTGCGCGGGGTGCTCGCCGTGGGCACGGGCACGCCGCTGGACCCGGCGGGCAGCGACCTCGTCGCGAGCGTCATCGCCCTGGCCAGCATCGCGCTGGAGCAGCGGCGGGCGCTCGACTCCTCCCGCCGGCAGCTGCGCTCCGGACTGCTCGAGCTGCTGGCCGCAGGAGCCTTCGACGTCGCCGAGAGCACCGCACGGCGCCTGGGGAGCCCGCTGCCCGCCGAGCCCGTGCGGGTGGTCGTGCTGAGCGCGCCCGTGCACGGCGACTCGCTCCTCGACGAGCTGGAGGTCGTGGCGGAGGAGGACGGCGCGCGCCTGTTCTTCGCCGAGAGGGACGGCTCGCTCGTCGCCGTGGCCGCCGCCGACGGACTCGAGCCGCTGACCGCCGTGCTGAAGCGGCACGGCGCGAGCGCCGGCGCCTCCGCCCCGATCGGCTGGTCCGACCTGGACCGGGGCCTCGAGGAGGCGCGGCGCGCCGCCGAGCGGACGGGAGACGGGACGGTGGTCCGCTTCGAGGACGTCGCCGCAGAGGGGATGATCGGGCTCCTCGCCGCCGCCGGAGCCGCACCGCTCGCCCGCCGGATGCTCGCACCGCTGCTGACCCCGGAGGGAGCCGTGCTGCTGGAGAGCGCTCGCGTCTGGCTCCGCCGCAACGGCGCCTGGGAGCCCGCCGCCCGCGACCTCGGCGTGCACCGGCACACCCTCCGCAACCGCATCACCGCCGTCGAGCGCGCCCTCGGCCTCGACCTCGACGACGTCTCCGCCCGCACCGAGCTCTGGACGGCGCTGCGGCTCCACTCATAGCCGATCTCCTCCTGCGTCGTCGATCGGCCGCAGTCGGCTCGGGCAGGTGGCCGCGCCGGGAGGAGCGGGTCGCGTCCCGCGCACGACGATCCGCTCCCACGCGGATCGCCGGTTGCGCTATGCGCCGCTGAGCCTCTCTCCTCCTGGCGTCGTCGATCGGCCGCAGTCGGCTCGGGCAGGTGGCCGCGCCGGGAGGAGCGGGTCGCGTTCCGCGCACGACGATCCGCTCCCACGCGGATCGCCGGTTGCGCTCGACGCCGCTGAGCCTCTCTCCTCCTCGCGTCGTCGATCGGCCGCAGTCGGCTCGGGCAGGCGGCCGCGAGGCGAAGAGCGGGTCGCGTCCCGCGCACGACGATCCGCTCCCACGCGGATCGTCGTGCGCGGAACGTTCGACGCTCTCGAGAACGGAACCACCCTCCCCAGCCGACCGCGGGCGATCGACGACGTCAGGAGGAGAGAGCCTATGAATGCTGCGGGAACCCCAGGTTGATGCCGCCGTGGGAGGGGTCGAGCCAGCGGCTGGTGATGGCCTTCTGCTGGGTGAAGAAGCGGACTCCCTCGGCGCCGTGGGCCTTGGTGTCGCCGAACAGGGACGCCTTCCAGCCGCCGAACGAGAACGTGGCGACGGGGACGGGGATGGGGACGTTGATGCCGATCATCCCGACCTCGACCTCGTTCTGGAAGCGGCGGGCCGCTCCTCCGTCGTTGGTGAAGATGGCGGTGCCGTTGCCGAAGGCGCCGTTGTTGATCAGCGCGACGCCCTCCTCGTAGGAGGCGACGCGGACGATGGAGAGCACCGGTCCGAAGATCTCCTCCGTGTACGCGCGGGAGGTCGTGGGGACCTTGTCGAGCAGGGTCGGGCCGAGCCAGAACCCGTTCGCGTCCCCGTCGACCTCGATGCCGCGGCCGTCGATGACGACCTCCGCGCCGTCCTCCTCCGCGATCGCGATGTAGGAGGCGACCTTGTCGCGGTGCGCCTCGGTGATCAGCGGGCCCATGTCGCAGCCGCGGCGCCCGTCGCCGGTGCGCAGGGTCGCGGCGCGCTCCTGGATCTTCGCGATCAGCTCGTCGGCGACGGGCTCGACCGCGACGACGACCGAGATCGCCATGCACCGCTCGCCCGCCGAGCCGAAGCCCGCGTTGATCGCGGAGTCGGCGACGAGGTCGAGATCCGCGTCGGGGAGGACGAGCATGTGGTTCTTCGCGCCTCCCAGCGCCTGCACCCGCTTGCCGTGCCTGGTGCCGGTCTCGTAGACGTACTGCGCGATCGGCGTGGAGCCGACGAAGGAGATCGAGCGCACGTCGGGGTGCTCGAGCAGCCCGTCGACGGCCTGCTTGTCGCCGTTGAGCACCGTGAAGACGCCGTCGGGAAGGCCTGCCTCCTTCCAGAGGGCGCCGAGCCAGATCGCCGGGGACGGGTCCTTCTCGGAGGGCTTCACCACGACGGTGTTGCCGGCGGCGATGGCGATGGGGAAGAACCACATCGGCACCATCGCGGGGAAGTTGAAGGGGCTGATGATGCCCACGACTCCCAGCGGCTGCTTGGTCGAGTAGACGTCGACGCCGGTCGAGACCTGCTCGGAGTACTCGCCCTTGAGGTGGTGCGCGAGCCCGGTCGCGAACTCGACGACCTCCTGGCCGCGCGTGATCTCGCCGAGCGCGTCCGAGACGACCTTGCCGTGCTCCGACGTGATCAGCTCGGCGAGCTCCTGCTTCTTCGACTCGAGCAGCTCGCGGAAGCGGAAGACGATCTGCTGCCGCTTCGCGAGCGACGTGTCGCGCCAGGCGGGGAAGGCGGCCTTCGCGGAAGCGACGGCGGCGTCCACCTCGGCGGAGTCGGCGAGCGCGACCTCCTTGGTCGCGACTCCCAGCGCCGGGTCGTACACGGGAGCAGTGCGGCCGGGACGGCGGGGCTCGAGGCGCCGTCGCTCGAGGCGCCGGGGGCGGCCGTGCTCGGGTCGGCAGCGTCGGGGACGGCAGCGTCCGGCTCCGCACCGTCCGGCTCCGCACCGTCCGGCCCCGCACTGTCGAGATCGGCACCGGAGTCGGCAGCGTCCTGCTCGGCCGAGCCGGGCTCCTCTCCGCGCGCCCCGGCAGCGGACGCCTCAGCCGCCACCGCCTCCTCCGCCGCACCAGCCGGGTCGAACCGCGCCAGCGCCGCCGTGATGTTGTCGTGGCCGCCGCGCTCGTTCGCCCAGGCGACCAGCGCCTCCGCGAGCGTGACCGGATCGGCGCCCACCCGTTCCTGCGCGTCGCGCAGCACGCGCGCGAGGTCCTCGGCGGCGGACGCGTAGTTCCAGAGCCCGTCGGAGCAGACCAGCACCCACCCCGGCTCGATCAGTTCCTCGGAGGTGACCCGCGGCTCCTCGTCGTGTGCGTCGGCGCCGAGCCAGCGGGTGATGGCGTGCGCGTCGGGCGCCGTCTCGGCCTGCTCCCGCGGCACTCCCGAGGCGATCTGCTCCTGCGCCCACGAATCGTCGACCGTGAGCTGCCGCGGCTCGCCCTCGTCCGGCATCCAGTAGCTGCGGCTGTCCCCCACGTTGCCCGTGACGAGCAGCGCGCCGTCGAGCACCGCCGCCGTGAAGGTGCACGAGGGCGGATTCGACCGCTTCTCGGGCACGGCCGCGTCGATCGCTCCGGAGGCGCGCGCGGTCGCCATCTGCAGGAGCGCGCGCCAGCGGTCCGCTCCCGCGCTCTCGCCGCCGACCTCGGCCTGCAGCGCGCTGAGTGCGGCGCGAGCGGCGGCGAGCGACGCCTTGTCGGAGTCGGGCGTCGACGAGACCCCGTCGCAGACCACGAGCAGCGCCGTCTTCAGAGAGCCGTCGTCGCCGGTGGTCGCCCCCAGCGCCATCGCGTCCTCGTTGGCCGGGTGCCGGAGTCCGCGGTCGCAGACCCCGCCGACCAGCGGGTGCGGCGCCTCCGCCCAGTGCTCGCGCTCGCTCGGTGCGGGGCGTCCGCACTGCTCGCAGTAGCCGTCCTCGGCGACCGCTCCCCCGCAGGAGACGCAGGTGGCGGATCCTCCGACAGCGACGGGCGGAGCGGAGGGAGTGGCCGCGACGATCAGCGGTGTCCCGCAGGCCTCGCAGAACGCGTCGCCCGTCGTGACCGGCTCGCCGCAGTTCGGGCAGGGCGTCGACAGCGCGCCGCTCATGTCAGCGTCCAGCGTCGGACCTCGTTGGCCCGGTCGACGAGGCGCAGGCGCTCGTCGCGGTCGCGGGTGGAGGCGGCGAGCGCGCGATAGGAGGCCTCGAGCCCATCGCGGATCGCGGCCTCGTTCGCCTCGACTCCGCCGAGGGTCGCCCCCTCGGCCGGGCCGTCGCGCCGCACCAGCTCGAGGGCGGAGGCGAGGACCTGCGTCGTGAGCTCGAGGCGGGTCCGCTGATCGATCGACACGGAGTCGACGCTCGCGAGAGCGGCCGAGAGCGCCGGCAGCCCGCGGCCCGACTCCGCCAGCAGCTCCGCCCGGCGGCGGCGCGCGTCGGAGTAGGAGGAGCGCGTGGGCGCGACGATGTCGAGGGCGTCGAGCGCCCCGTCGAGGTCGGAGCGCAGCTGCCGCACCCGGGCGAGCCCGAAGGCGGCCGGTGCCGTGTAGTTCGCGTCGGCGCGGGCACAGATCACGTAGAGGGACTCGGCGACCTCGGGCTCACCGCTCGCCTCGCACGCCGCGGCGAGCGCGAGCTTCGGGGCGAGCTCGCCGGGGACCTGCCCGTAGACGGTGTTGAAGGAGGCGCGGGCCCCGATGTCGTCGCCGCGGGCGAGCTGCGCGAGGCCGCTCATCCAGACCGCCCGCCACTCCCACGGGTCCTCCGTGAGGATCTCGCCCGTCGCGCGGGCCGCCTCCTCCCAGCGCTGCGCCTCGATCGCCGCCCGGGCGCGGGCGAGCCGCACCTCGACCGTCACGGTGGGGGCGAGCGCGAGAGCGCGCAGGCGCACGATCGGGTCGGCCACGTTCACGCCCGCGAGCCACGACCGCGCGGGATCGGACTCGTCGCGGCGGAGCGCCGGCAGCGCGTCCCACGGCGGGACGCGGTCGACCACGTCGGCCACGGGCGCCTCGAACAGGGCCGACTCCGTCGAGTGCAGCGCGGGGTGCCCCGGACCGCGATCGGTCGCGACGACCTCGCGCAGCACCCCGAGCAGCTGGCCGCGCATCTCGTCCACCGTGGCGAAGCGGTCCTGCGGATCGGGAGCGCACGCCTTCGCGATCAGGCGGTAGAAGGAGTCGTAGCGCTGGAACAGCGGCGTCTCGGACACCGGCGGCAGCGAGGCGACGAAGGTCGTCTGGTTGCCGCGGAAGTCGAGCACCAGCGAGGCCAGCGTCCGGCCGATCGTGTAGACGTCGGAGGCGACCGAGGGACCGAGGTCGGCGACCTCCGGAGCCTGGTAGCCGACGGTGCCGTAGATGGCGGAGTCCTCGTCGTCGATCCGGCGCACTCCGCCGAGGTCGATCAGCTTGACCTGGTCGCCCACCTGGATCATGTTGTCCGGCTTGAAGTCGCAGTAGAGGAGCCCGTGGTCGTGCAGGTAGGCGAACGCGGGAAGGACCTCGAGCACGAAGGCGAGCGCCTGGTCCACCGGCAGCGGATCCGCGGCGCCGCCGTTGGCGTCCAGCCGCTCCTTCAGGATCTGCTTGAGGCTCGGCCCGCCGACGTACTCCATCACGATGTAGCCGGCGCCGTCGTGCAGGACGAAGTTGTAGATCTCGACGATCAGCGGGTGCTCGACCTCGGCCAGGAACCGGCGCTCGGTGACGGCCGCGGCGTACGCATCGGGGTCGCCGGAGTTGAGCAGGCCCTTGAGCACCACCCAGCGTCCCGAGACGTTCCGGTCGCGCGCGAGGTAGATCCAGCCCAGGCCGCCGTAGGCCAGGCAGCCGACGACCTCGTACTGGCCGCCGACCACGTCGCCCTTCACCAGCTGCGGGGTGAACGAGAACGGCGTGCGGCAGTTGGGGCAGAACCCCTCGGTGCGGCCGGGCCGACCGTCGCGCCCGCGGCCGACGGCGGTGCCGCAGTGCGAGCAGAAGCGCTTGCGCTCGGGGAGGACCGCCTCGGTCATCAGGGCGGCCGTCGGGTCGGCGGCCGGGCGGGACGGGACCGTGGTGAGCCCGGCGCCGAGCCTCGGGCCGCGCAGGCGGGTCGAGGTGGTGCCGACGCGGCGGGTGACCTTCGAGCCGGTCTGCGCGGTGCGGGCGGAGCCGAGGGCAGCGGTGGCGAGGCGGGCGGAGGAGGTGCGAGTGCTGCGCGCGGTGGCCGACTCCTCCGCGGGTCCGGGTGCCGCGGCACCGGGCGCGCCCTCGACGAAGCCGGTGCCGAAGGCGGCGGAGGCGGTGGCCGGCGGGGAGGCCGGGGCGGCGCGGCGCGCGGTCGGCGCGGAGGCGGCGGCGCCCTCCTCGGGCGGGAGGCCGCAGACGTTGCAGTAGCCGTCCTCGATCGTCCCGGTGCAGCCGGGCGTCGCGGTGCAGGGGGCGCCGTTCATGGGGTGGCCTTCCGGTGGTGCGCGGGGACGGGATGCGGGAGGTCGCGGGTGACGACGTCGTACTGCTCGACCAGGTGGCGGGCGAGCGGGACGGAGCAGGGCACCGCGTCGAGGGCGGCGCGCACCTCCTCCTCGGCCGCGACGCCGACGGCGGTGGCAGCGCGACCGTTGCCCTCGGCCCGCTCCCGCAGCGCCCGGAGGCGGAAGCCCAGAGCGGCGCGCTCGCGCAGGGGCGACGTGTAGGCGGCCTCGACCGCGTCGAACGCGCGGCCGACGGCGGTGAGCCGCGCGAGGTGCGCGTCGAGCGCCTCGCGGTCGGACGGAGGATCGCCCAGCCGGGAGACGTCGGGCACGGCCAGCCGCGGCGGGTCGGCGATCTCGCGGCGGCAGCGGGCCACGAGCTCGCGCAGCGGCGCTTCGCGGCGCTCGGCCGCCTCCGCCAGCTCGCGCGCCCGCCGGCGGTCGCGCTCGAGTCCGCGCCGCTCGGACGCGGCGATGATCAGGTCGCGCTCGAGCCGGGCGGAGTCGCTCTCGAGCTGGCCGAGCGGCCCCGACACGTCGGCTCCCCGGCCCGCCCGCTCGGCGAGCGCGTCGAGGCGGGAGCGCAGCACGCCGACCCGCTCCGCCCGCTCGCGGTCGACCGTGCCGCTCCCGTCGCGGGTGAGATCGCGGCAGCGCTCGATCTCGGCGCGCACCCCGACGATCCGCCCGGCGACGTCGGTGCCGCTGGGGTCGAGCTCGAGCCGGGAGCGCAGCTGGCCGACGACCGCGTCGCAGAGGCGCACGGCCTCCACTAGCGAGACCGCGCCGCTCCCGGAGGCGTCGAGACGGCCCCAGATCAGCTGCGACATCCGCTCGCGCGCCACCACGTCGACGCGGCCGGAGTCCCAGACCGTCTCGAGCTCGGCGAGACGCCGGGTGACGGATTCGCGGAGGGACTGGGCGAGCACCACGTCCGCCGTGTAGTTCTCGGCCTGCGGCGACGCCAGCGCGGCGGCGTCCAGCCGCGAGAGCTCTCGCGTGGTCCGCTGGAGCCAGCGGGTGAGAGCGGCGAGGTACTCGAAGAGCTCGCGCTGCGGCGCGGCCTCCCCCAGCCGGCCCGGAGCGACGGGGGTCCCCTCCGCGAGACCGGTGCTCATCGGCCGTACACCGGGGCCGGCGGCGATGCCTCGCCGAGGACCCCGAGCCAGCGCTCGTAGATGCTCTGCCAGCGGCCGTCGGAGCGGATGCTCTCGAGGGCGGCGTTGACGAAGCGCACGAAGTCCGGGTCGTCGGCGGGGAGGCCGAGGCCGTAGGGCTCCGAGCTCAGGGCGTCGCCGACGACCTTCGCGTACGGGTCCTGCGCCACGAAGCCCGCGAGGATCGTGTCGTCGCCCGCGATCGCGTCGACCTCGCCGGCCTGGAAGAGGGCGAGGCACTGCGAGTGCGTGGCGGCCTCGACGGCCTCCACCTGCGGGTAGTCGTTCTGCAGGCGGCTGAGCGTCGTGGTGCTGCTGGGCGCGCAGACCTTCTCGCCGTCGAGGTCGCCGATGCCCGTGACGGGGGCGCCGTCCGGGTCGTCCGAGACGAGCACCTTGAGGCCCGCGTCGTAGTACTCGGACGAGAAGGCGATCGAGCTCCAGCGGTCGCAGGTCATCGTGAGGGTGCGGGCGACCATGTCGACCTGCGGGGCGCCGTCACCGCCGGTGAGCGCGGGGAGGCGCTGAGCGGAGGTGATCACGACGTAGTCGATCGAGTCGGTGCCGAGGATCGCGCGGGCGACCTCCCGGGCGATGTCGACGTCGAAGCCCTCGATCGACCCCGTGATCGGGTTGCGCGCGCTCATCAGGAGGGTGTCGGCCGAGACGCCGACGCGGAGGGTGCCGCGCCCGCGGATCTCCGCGAGCCTGGTGCTGTCGGTCACGCCGGTCGGCGCGTAGGAGGTGACCGCCGAGGGCGAGCAGTCCGCCGCGGCCGGAGCGGCGGGAGCGGCCTCGCTCGCCGTCGGAGTCGGGGTCGCCGCGGCGAGGGGCGTGCCGAGGTCGTCCGCCCCCGTCGTGCAGCCGGTGAGGGCGAGCGCCGCGGCGGTGGCCAGGGCGAGGGCGGCGGCGCGCAGGCGGTTCATCGGTACTCCTCCAGTCGCTGGGCGATGCCGCGCCAGGCGGACACGGCTCCGGCGAGACCCGCCGCCAGCAGGATCCACGAGACGAGGGTCGCGAACTCCGCACCCCTGTCGAGCGTGGTGGCGGCGGCCAGGGCCTTCTCCTGCACCACGTCGCGGGCGTCGTCGGAGAAGGTGGTGAAGAGGTCGTTCGGGGTGCCGTTCCCGGTGATCGTGGCGACGCGGACGGCCTGGTCCCAGTTCCCGGCGTCGTCCGCCGCGCGGATCTCCTCGTGGAACGACTGCCACTGCCCGAACTCGTCGACGAGCCGCGTCCTCGCCAGCTCGTCCTGCACGCCTCCCGAGAGCTTCTCCCGGGCGGAGTCGACGGCCTGCGTGTAGCGCTCCTCGAGGGCGGCGCCGGAGCCGCGCTTGATCAGCGTGAAGCTCTCGAGCGACTTGGCGTCGCTCGCGGCGATCAGCGCGTTCGAGACGGTGAGCGCCTCGCGGTAGGACTCGACCCGCGCCGTCCCCGCGTCCGCCGCGACCGATCCGTAGGCGAGCGCCCCGCCGACGCCGACGACCAGGAGGAGGGCGGTCCCCGTGGCGAGCGGGCGGTTGAGGTAGCGGTGCGTGCGGCGGGCGAGCCAGAGCTGCGCCGCGAGGAGGAGGACCAGCATCACGAGCGAGCCGATCATCAACAGGACGCTCCAGCGGACCGCGTCGTAGGCGGCCGCGACCCGGTCGGCACCGGAGTCGACCAGCCCGTCGAGGTCCTCGAGGATGCCGCCGTCGCCGGAGAGCGCCGTCGACGCCTGGTCGAGGTAGGCCGAGGCGACGGGGAAGCCCTGCCGGTTGTTGGCTCGTGCCTGCTCGATCAGCCCGCTGTAGGTCGTGATGCTGCTGGCGACGCGGGCGAGGGCCTCGGTGTCGGCCGAATCCGCGGCCGAGAGCCCTGCGATCGCCGACGCGGCGCCGGTGAGGCTCGAGACGTAGGACGCCCGCAGCTCGGTCGGCTCGAGTCCGCCGACGAGGAAGGTGTTGGCGGCGATCGCGTTGGCGTCCACGAGCAGCGTGCGGACGTTCTGCACGCCGAGGAGCTGGGCCGACTGCTCCCGGGCCGTCGTCGCGGCGCGCGCCTGCATCGCTCCGGCCTGCTGCGCGAACACGCCGAACAGCACGGCGGCCAGCGCCGTCAGGGCGAGCAGGAGGCGCAGAGTGCCGGGAGTCGTCGCGGTCGCGCGGGCCAGCAGCGACGGCCTGCGCCGGGCCGCCCGGTTGGCGACCTGGACGAGGGGCGGCTCGGGGATCCTCTGCGCGGGCGGCGCGGCGGGTGCGGTGCTCAACGGCTCTCCTCCTCGGGGTCGTCGGTGACGGGAGGCGCCGCGCCGCTCGGGGCTGCGTCCGGCTGCCCGAAGGCCTCCTCCGAGCCCGCGACCGCGCCCTCGGCGTCCTCGCCGGGCCCGTCCGGGCCGCCCGAGGCGTCGGGGCTCTCCACCACGTCCTCCGGCAGCAGGATGCGCAGCTCGTCGAGCGTCGGCTCCTCCACGTCGCGGAGCCGCCACGCGTGCCGGGCGATCGCCGCGTCGAGGACGTTGCGGACCCAGCGCCCGTTGCCGAACGCCTCCGTGCGCTGCTGCGCCGAGGCGAGGCCCGCGAACGCGGCGAGCGCCTCCTCCGTCGGCTCGAAGTCCGCGGAGGCGGCGAGGCGGCCGAAGATCGCCGAGAGCTCGTCGTCCGAGTAGTCGGCGAAGTCGATCGTGGTCGAGAAGCGGCTGGCGAGACCCGGGTTCGTGTCGAGGAAGCCCTGCATCGGCCCGGAGTAGCCGGCGACGATCACGACGAGGTCGCCGCGGTGGTCCTCCATGTCCTTCACCAGGGTGGTGACCGCCTCTGCTCCGTACTGGTCGAGCGCGAGCGCGTAGGCCTCGTCGATGAACAGGACCCCGCCGCGCGCGGAGGCGATCACCTCCGCGGTCTTCGTCGCGGTCTGCCCGAGGTAGCCGGCGACCAGCTCCGAGCGGTCGACCTCGACGAGCACGCCCTTCGAGAGGATGCCCAGCGATCGGTAGATCCGCGAGACCAGCCGCGCCACCGTCGTCTTGCCCGTGCCGGGGTTCCCCGTGAAGACGAGGTGGCGGGTGAGCGTGGGCGTGCTGAGTCCGGCGGCCTGGCGCAGCGTGTCGATCCGGAGCAGCTGAGTCTGCCGCTTGATCTCGCTCTTCACCCGGTCGAGGCCGATCAGCGCGTCGAGCTCGGCGAGCAGGTCGTCGATGGACTCCGGCGGATCGAGCGGCTCCGGCTCCGAGGCGGGCTCCGCAGCGGCAGCGGCGGCGGGGGCCGGCTCGTCCTGCGGGCCGTCGTGCTCGGTCCGGCGGAGGCGCTCGAGGATCTCGTCGATCCCGGGCACGCCGGCGGGCAGACCGGTCGGCAGGTCGGCGCTCGCGGCACCGTCCGGTGTCCGGCCGGTCGTTCGCAGTGCTCCCCCGCCCGTCGTCGCAGCGGCTCCCCGGGCGCCCGGGACGGCCGAGAGCTGCGCCGCGGCGGTCGCGGAGGCGGAGGCGATGCCGCCGATGCCCGGGTCGCCGAGAGCGCTGGCCGCCGACACGACCTCGGTGAGGGCGCGGGCGTAGGGGGCGGCGTGCGGAGAGCCGGCGGCGACCAGTGCAGCGAGCTGATCGGTCGGCCCCGACCGCCAGCGCCGGCCGCTCGAGGCGGCGGTGAAGAACGCCTCCAGGCCGCCCGTCGCGCCGGTCGCGGCGAGCCAGTCCGGCCCGGCGCCACGGATCGACTCGGCGACGGCGGCGGCCAGACGCGCACCCTCGTCGCGGACGGCGGCGGCCTCGAGTCCGGCGGCGGTCCCCGCGAGCACGAGGGCGTCCAGGGCCGGGGCGAGCGCGGTCACGAGGCGCTCGGCGGGGTCAGCGAGCCGGATCCGGACGGCGCTCCCGGCTGCGGAGGCGCGTCGAGACCGCTCGGGGAGAGCGAGGACTCCGTGAACTTCTCGGCCAGGAACTGCCCGTGCGCGATCAGCGCCGAGGCGTCCTGCCGTGAGACGGCGTCCGAGATGCGGTCGAGCGTGCCTCCGAGGAGGTCGAGCTGGTCGCAGAGGATCATCAGCGAGGTCTTCCCCCTGTGCACGGCGCGGCGGTCGGCGAAGTCCCTCGGCAGGCGGAGGTAGCCCTCGACCGCCTCGGGGAGGTAGCTGGTCGCGGTCGCGACGACGGTGTGGCCCTGCCGGCTCATCCCGCCGAGGCGGTCGAGGCGGGGCACCATCTCGCGGACCGTCTCGTCGATCCGCTGGATGCGCGCCGCGACGATCCCGGGCACCCTCCCCTCGGTCCGCGCGCCGACCCTGTCGAGCGCCGCGAGGATGTCCTCGCTCGTCGGGACGCTCGGCAGAGCGGGCGCGGTCTCCTCCGGTGCCGCGGGGGCACCCGTGAACAGTCGGGAGAACCAGCCCATCGGCTAGCGGCCGAGATCGAGCGAGGACGTCGCGTCGATGTCCGAGTTGCTGCGGCGGGCCCGCTCGACGTACTCGCCGGCCTTCGCGGTCTCGGTCTGGAGGACTCCGACGGTCTGGGCCATGCTGTCGAGCGCCTTGATCTTGAAGTCCGAGATCGAGTCCATCGTCTGGTAGATGTTCGCGAACGCGGCCTGCAGCTGCGGCAGCCCGACCGTGGCCGAGGCGGCCTGCGACTGGATCGAGGCCGACTGGTCGGCGAGCATGCGCGAGGTGGCCTCGATCATGTTGGACGTCGTGGTGTTCAGCGCCGTGATCTGATCGAGCACGAGCCGCTGGTTGGCGAGCGCCTGTGCCACGATGACCGCGGTCCGCAGCGCCGAGACGGTCGTGGTCGTCGCCCGGTCCACGCCCTTGATCAGCTCGACGTTGTTCTTGATGACGACGTCGATCGCGAGGTAGCCCTGGATCGACACGGCCAGCTGGGTCAGCAGGTCCTGGTGCTTCTGGCGCGCGTAGAAGAGGACGTCCTCGCGCAGCGCCTTCGCCCGCTCCGGGTCGGTCGCGTCGAGCTCGGCGATCTTCGCCGAGAGCTTCACGTCGAGCCGCTCGGCGACGTAGATGTACTCGTTGAGACGGGTCATCGTCTCCCAGAGGTTCTGCTTCTCGAGGTTCAGGGCCGCGTTGTCCTTCCGCAGCTCGTCCTGCCCGTCGTACAGGGCCTGGATGATCGCGTTCAGGTGCGACTGCGCGCTCTCGTACCGGCGGAAGTAATCGGTGATCCTGTTGCCGAACGGGATGAAGCCGAGGATCTTCTTCTGCAGGTTGTCCTCGGACGGGTCCAGGTCCTCCACCGTGCGCCGCAGCTCGAGCAGCGTCCTGCCGATGGTCGAGCCCTCGGCGAGCCCGCCCTCCTTCAGAGCGCGCACCGGCGTGCTCAGCAGCCGGTTCGACGAGTCGGCGGCCGAGCGGATGTCGGCGTCGCCCATCGTGCGGATGTCGTTGGCCCGGGTCGCGAACTCGGGGCTGCGCGCCTCCGTCGCCAGGAGCGTGTCGAGGTAGCCGTCGACCTTCGCCTCGAGGCCGGGCAGAGCGGCCTCCGGCACCTTCGGAGCGATCGACGGCGCCGAGGTGGTCGGCACCGCCGCCACCGGCTCCGGCGGCGTGAGCGAGAGGGCGTTCTGGACGGGCGGCTGCAGGGCCTCGGTCATCGGGATCCTCACCGTTCCTGGCGCTCGGCGCCGACTGGGATGAACGTCCGCCCAGCATATCCCGGGCCCTCCCGCGGGATCCCCGCGAGCCGCCTCGTCCGAGGACTCGACGCGAGAGGGCGGCTGTGGAGGAGCGTCGGCCGCCGGTCAGACCGCCTTCGGACGCCTCCGCAGCGTCGCCACCGCGACTCCGGCCAGGGCGAGCGCGCCTCCGAGCAGCGCGGCGAGCGGCGGGGTCTCGCCGAGGACGAGCCAGGACAGCAGCACGACCACCGCGGGCACCGCGTAGGTGGACGCCGCGGTGCGGCCCGCGCTGGAGCGCGCGAGGACGTATCCCCACGTCGTGAAGGCGACGGCCGTCGGGAAGATCCCGAGGTAGACCACGGCCAGGATCGAGGAGAGCGGAGCGGCGGCGAGCGCCTCGACGAGCTCCGGGGCGAAGGGCAGGCACGCGACCGTGCCGGCGAGGCAGCCGAGCCAGGTCATCGTCGGCGCGTCGATCCGGCCCAGCAGGCGCTTCTGGAGGGTCGCCGCGCTGCCGTAGACGACGGCGGCGACCAGGCCGAGGGCGACACCGATCACGTCGAACTGCCCGGTGGAGGTGGAGAACGCGATCACCGCGACGCCGGTCAGCGCCACGAGCATCCCCGCGAGGAGGCGGCGGGGGAACCCCTCCCCCAGCAGCAGCCCGGCGAGCACGGCGGTGATCATCGGCGCGATGTTGACCAGCAGCGCCGCCGTCCCCGCGTCGACGTGCCGCTCCGCCGCGTTGAGCGCCAGGTTGTAGACCCCGAACCAGGCGACTCCCCAGCCCAGCACGAGCAGGAGGAGGCGCCCGCGCGGGACCGCCGCGCGCGGGTCGGGAGCCGCCTCCGAGCGGCGCCTCCGGGCGGTGAGGACGACACGCACGACCGTGAGCGCGAGCGACCCGACCACGATGCGGCCGAGGGTCAGCGCGCCCGGGCCGAAGTCCTCCGTCGTGGCGCGGATGCCGACGAAGGCCGACGCCCAGAGCAGGACGGTGACCGCGATCGCGCCCCACAGCAGGAGGGCGTCCCTCGTGGAGGGCGGGGCGGAGGAGGAGACGGCGGTCATGAGGCCATCGTGGCGCTGCCGGCGATTCAGCACCAGTTCCGTTCACTGTCGGATCATTCAGCGGGACTGTACGGTCGTCCCATGCTCGACGTGCACCGGCTCCGCATCCTCCGCTCCGTCGTCGCCTCCGGCTCGATCGCGGGAGCCGCCTCCGGCCTCGGCTACACGCCCTCCGCCGTCAGCCAGCACCTCACCGCTCTGCAGCGCGAGACCGGACTGACCCTGCTGGAGCGGGTGGGGCGCGGCGTCCGCCCGACTCCCGCCGGACGCGCCCTCGCCGCCCAGGCGGACCGCGTCCTCGAGCGCCTCGCCGAGGCGGAGGCCGTGGTGGAGGAGCTGCGCGAGGGCCGCTCCGGCCGCCTCTCGGTGACGTACTTCGCCTCCGTCGGCAGCGCCTGGATGCCGGAGGTCGCCCGCCGGCTGACCGCTGCGTTCCCCGGCCTCGCCCTCGACCTGCGCCTGGGTGAGGAGCTCGACGACGACCTCGGGGCGCGCCCCGACGTGCAGCTCCTGGTCGCCTCCTCCGAGCCGACCGCTCCCGGGTTCACGGCGCACCACCTCCTCGACGACCCGTACCTCGTCGTCCTGCCCGACGGACATCCGCTCGCCTCCCGGAGCGAGATCGACCTCGCCGAGCTCGCTACCGAGCGCTGGGTCGACAACGACCTGCCCACCGGCTGGTGCCGCCGGAACGTCGTGGAGGCCTGCGCCGCCGCCGGATTCGCGCCGCCCTTCCACGTCCAGGCGAACGACCACATCACCGCCGCCGCGTTCGTCGCCGCGGGAATGGGAGTGACGGTCCTGCCGGAGCTCGCGGCCCACCGCCTGCCCGACGGCGTCCGCGCCGTGCCCGTCGTCCGCCCCCGGCCCGTCCGCTCCCTCGAGGCCGTCGTGCGGAACTCCGCCGCCTCCTCCGCACCGGTGGCCCTGGTGCTGGAGACGCTGAAGGCCCTCGCCGCGCGCCGCTGAGCGCGCCTGGACGGGCGAGCTCGCAGCACATCGGAGCACGATGGGCGCGTGAGCTCCGTCGAACCCGTCACCCGTTCCGCGCCCGCGCTCGGCGGGCCGCGCATCCTGAAGCAGCGCTGGACCGAGGCGACGTTCCTGCACTGGCGCGTCGACCCCGCCCTGGTGGCGCCCCACCTCCCCGCCGGGACGAGGCCGGACGAGCACGACGGCTCCTCCTGGGTGGGCCTGATCCCGTTCCGGCTCTCGCGGACGGCCTTCCTCGGCGGCCCGCGGGTGCCCTGGCTCGGCACCTTCCCCGAGGTGAACGTCCGGCTCTACTCCGTCGACGAGCAGGGACGACGCGGAGTCGTGTTCGTGTCGCTCGACGCCTCGCATCTCCTTCCCGTGCTCACCGCGCAGGCGGTGTTCGGGCTCCCCTACCGCTGGGCTCGGATGAGCATCGAGCACCGCCACGGCGCGGTGATCTACGACACGATCCGGCACGCGGACTCGGCCGCCCGCTCCCGGATCGTCGTCCGCCCGGGCGAGGCCGTCGGCGAGGACCCGCTCGCCTCGTTCCTCACCGCACGCTGGGCCTACCACGAGCGCCACCTGGGCTCCACCTGGTACGGCCGCAACCTGCACCGGCCGTGGCCGCTGCGCCGCGCGGCGCTTCTGGCGCTCGACGACGGACTGCTCGACGCTGCGGGCTTCCCCGGGCTGGCGTCGCGCGCGCCGGACTCGGTGCTGTACTCGCCGGGAGTGGAGACGGTGTTCACCGTGCCGCGGCGGGTGTGAGAGCCGCCCCGCTGCGGGTCGCGACGCTGCTCCGGCGGCGCCGTTCAGGGCAGGCGGAGAGCGCTCGTCCTCGGAGCGGTGACGGCGCGGGGAGGCAGCCAGCCGCGCTGGACGGCGAGCACCCCCGCCTGGAAGCGGCTGTCGGCGCCGAGCAGCTCGAACAGGCCGGCGATGTGGCGACGACAGGTGCGCACACTGATGTCGAGCCGGCTGGCGATGACCTCGTCGGTGAGTCCCGCGGTGAGTCCGGAGAGGATCGCGGACTGGACGGCCGACAGCCCCGCGTCGCCCGCCGGAGGGGCCTCCGCGCGGAACGGCGCGGCGAACTCCCACGCCGCGTCGAACACGTGCACGAAGGCCGAGATCACATCAGGAGAGCGGATGACGAGTGCGGCGCGGTCGTCCTCGTCCCGCTGGCGGGAGACGAGGGCGAGGGTGCGGTCGAAGACCAGGAGGCGGAACGGCACGAGCGGCAGCGTGCGGAACTGCGCTCCCAGGGGCTCCAACTCGGCGACGGTGCGCTGAGTCGGCAGGTGGTCGCGGCGGCGATCGTGGTACATCGTGCGACGCGAGACGCCCTGCGCGAGGAGTGCCCGGTCCTTCTCGTTGCTCTCCTCGTGCCGCTCGACACTCGCTCCGCTTCCCGGCTGGACGATGAGCACCTCGCGGGACACGCGCCGACCGACGTCGATCAGCAGGCGCATGACCGTCACCGGGTCCTCGACCACCTCGACCTGCGAGACGCTCGCCACGGTGTCACGGGCCTCGCGGTACGCGGGCAGCAGGGCCATCAGCTCACTGCGCTGCTTCGTCACGGCGGCCCGCAGATCGTGGATGCGGCGCTCGTCCTCGTCGACCAGGCCGGCGAGCGCGACATCGGGCGCGGTCGCGGCCAGCGCCTCGCCTCCCTCGTGCAGCGGGGTGAGGAGCCGCCGCGCGACGAGTTCGTCCCGTGCCTCGACGAGCTCGCGGACCCGCACGCCGAGATCCATCGACGCGCCGTCGATCGTCCATTCGGAGCGCGCGCACACGTACAGATACAGCTCGACGGCATGCTCGCTCAGCACTCGACTACTCCCCCCGGACGGACCCGCCGATCCTACTCACCGATCCGGGGTGGGAGCTCGGCGAGCCGGTCATGACGGCCACAGGCCGTCGGCCCACGCACGTTCGACGGGCAGCGCGTGCGCCGGACGGCGCGGCGCCGGCTCCTCCGAGTGGCACGGCTCCGAAGGGCGCGGCTCCGAGCCGGGCCGCTCCTGGTCGGCCGGCTCCGGGTCGGACCGCTCCGGGTCGGCCGGGGCGCCCGCGGCGGCCTCCTCCCGGTCAGGCACGGCGCCCTCGCCGGAGCGACACGACGGCCAGCACCGCCAGCTCGGCCGCGAAGACGAACGAGACGACGCCGAAGACGAGCGCGCCGCCGAGCCGGAACAGCGGTGTCATCGCGGCGAGGGCGATCATGGGTGCCGTCAGCGCGACGACGAGAGGCCCGCGACCGGCTGCCGGCCGGGCGCGGACAGTGCCGACGATCGCGAGCGCGGTCGCGGCGACGGCGACGAGGACCAGGGCGATCGTCACTCCGATCACCTCGAGGCCGCCGAGCAGGGATGCGCCGAGCGCGATCCAGGCGAGGGCTCCGACGGCCGCAGCGGCGGTCGTGCGAGCGGCGACGGGGGTGCGGGTGGTGGCCGAATTGCTCATCGGTTCTGTCCTTTCGTTGACGGTCGAGGATCTGTGGACGACAGGGCCGTCCAGTCCCGCGCGTGGATCCCGAGCAGGGCCTCCTCGCGCGGGAGGTACCCGAGCCGGTTCATCAGCATGTGGTTCTGGTGGAACACGAGGTGCTGCGGGGTGCGCGGCACCTCCATCCTCCCCGCCGCGGCGAGGTGGTCGTCGATCGCGCGGAACCAGCGGCGGCGCCACGCCTGCACCCCGGGCAGGGCCGCCGTGCGCCGCAGGCGCTCGCCGACCGCGTCCCGGTGCCCGGCGGCCTGCGCCTCCAGAGCGACGCGCAGCGTCTCGTCGCCGAGGACGGCCCCCGTCCACCATCGCGAGTGGATGTGCCAGAAGCGCGACCAGGAGACGGCCCGTCGCGCGGGCCACCGACCCGCGCGGGCGCCGTGCAGGAGCGCACCGGCCGCATCGGCGAGCAGGAGCGCCGCGAGCGCATCGCGTGCACCGCCCTTCTCGTGCTCCGAGACGCCCCAGAGCGCGAGCTCCGACGAGAACTCGAACAGCCGCTCCGCCAGCTCGACGCCGTCGAGACCGCCGTACTTGTCGATCTCGGGCTCGTAGACCGCGGGCCGCACCCCGACCGCGTCGCCGGCACCCGCGAGGAGGGCGGCGCCCGCTCCGGGCACGAGCTCGATCGGCCGCGCTCGGGGCGCGGTCGTGATCAGTTCGAGGTGCGCGCCGAGGTCGTCGACGCTGCGCACGAGGCGGTCGAGGCTCGCCCCCGGTCCGAAGACGCGCAGGCGCAGGTGCGGCCCCCTGCGATCGACGTAGCGGAGGAAGAACCAGCGGCTCGCGCCGAGTGCCCGCACCTCGGCGAGCACGGGCGGCAGGAGCCCCGCGACCACATCGTCGGTCGCGTCCACTCCTCCGGTGTACAGGCACGCGTACCACCACTGCGGGGCGTCGGCGAGCTCGACCGGCCGTGACGCGGCCCCGAGGAGCATCACCGGTCCTCACCCCCGAGCAGCACGACGTGCTCGACGGCGCGGAGAGAGCCGTCGGAGGCGCGCGCGTACTCCGAGGGAGCGGGCAGCGCCTCCGTGAACTCGACGCCGCGCAGGTCGTCGCGTCGATGGGCCTCGGCGAGCATCGTCTCGAGCAGCCGGAGCGAGTGCGGGCTGCGCAGATCGATCGCGACGGGCTTGCGGCCCACCGGATCCAGCGCGATGCGCGCCCTGACGAGGCGTGCGAACACCAGCGGCGGCAGTCCGTGCTCGCGCCGCCAGCGTCCGACCGAGCGGAGCAGCTCGACATCGCCGCCGGATCCGGACGGCGGACCGCCGGCCGGCAGACCGGCGGGGAGCTGGGAGGCGGGCACGGTCCAGAGCGCGCGACGGGTGACGATCCTCCCGGTGGTGCGCCGTGGGCGCGACACGACCCGGCCGGCGTCGGCGAGGACCGCGAACGCGGGCGATCCGAGGCGCGGCAGCCGCCACGGGTCGGCGAGGAGGGCGAGGATCCGCTCCGGCCCGCTGAGCAGGTGCGACGGCACCAGTCCGAGGTAGAAGGGCACGACGGGCGTGCCGTCGGCGGTCAGCAGCTCGATCGACTCGGTGGCCGGATCGTGGTGCAGGCGGAGCCCCGCGAACTCGACCGCGGCGGCACGCTCCTCCGTCACCGGAGCCTCGACCGGCAGCGACAACCGCGGCAGCGTGCCCGCGGCAGCGGACTGCATGCCGTTGACCTCCCACGAGGGCACGAACTCGACGGCGAGCCCGCCCCGCGCGAGACGGCGGGCGCGATCGGCGAGCAGGGGTCGGAGACCGGCGTGCAGCGCGCCGAGACGGCTGACGAGTCCCCCCTGGCCCCCGAGGAGCTGGTTGACCACGAGCAGCGGCGTGCTCCCGTGCACGACCTGCACGGCGACGGCGGCGGTGGCGGTCGGCATCGACCGGCCGAGCGGAGGCTCCGGCACCTCGATCCCCGACGCGTCGGCTCCCGGTCCCGCGAGCGCCGCGCGGAGCGCCTCATCGGCGCTCGCGGCGAGCAGCCAGCGCCACGGGTCCTCGATCGTGCCGCCGACTCCGCAGCGCTCGACGACCGCGGCGACGAGCGCCCGGTACGCGGGCGAGCGGGTCGTGCGGCGGGCCACGGAGCCGGCGAAGCGCTCGAACTCGTCCTCGAGGTCGGGCGCGGGGCCGGCGACGGCGACCGACGGAGCCGCGTCGACGTAGACCTCGAAGCGGCGGCGCCCCGCGCTCACGCCGCGATCGGCGAGAGCACGCTCGGCACGGTCGCGCAGCGCCGCTCGACGGCGGCCGCGCTCGACCCCGGTCAGGGCGGTGACGGCGCGCGCGTCGGCGGCGAGCTCGGCGAGCAGGGCTCCGGCGGGATGCTCGGGGATCGAAGCGTCCAGCCGCGCGGCGAGCACGTCGAGGGGGTGGCGCTCGGCGTAGCCCCAGGGCGCGACGACGCGCAGGAGCCCCGCGTCGAGCATGCGGAGGTAGGCGGCGAACGGATCGCTCCCTCCGAGCTCGTCGAGGAGGCGTCCGAGCGGTCTGCGTCCGCCGCGCTGCAGCGCCTCGAGCACTGCGCCGGTCTCGCGGAGGGCCACCCGCAGGGTGCTGCGCCAGACGAAGTCGGGGGTCTCGAGCAGCTCCGCGACGGCGACGGGCTCGCGCACCGGGTCGAGACCGCCGGTGGGCAGCGGCTCGATCTCGAGGGCGGCGACGGCGGTCTCGTCGCGGGCGAGCACGTCGAGCCAGGCCGCGGCGTAGGCGTGGGTGACCGCGGCGGCCGGGGCGGAGGGTGCGGGCGCGTCGGCGAGCGCGACCGTGGTGAGCGTGCCGAACGGGCTGGTCTTGCAGGCGGCGCGGGTGGCGTACGAGAGCAGGCTCCTGGCGGCGTGGCGTCCGGGATCGAGGGCGGCGCGGCCGGGAGCGGCGGCGAAGTCCGGGCTGGCGTCGGCGATGGCGCCGATCACCTGGGGGTCGTCGCGCAGGGCCGTGAGCGCGGCTGTGGCTCTCGCGGTCCCTCGGTCGACGGCGTCGCGATGGCGATCGCCGAGCACGGCGCGCAGGCCGGCCGCCTCCGCCCAGGCGGTGACCGCCTCCGCGTCGGAGGGACGCCCCGCCAGCGCGATCCCGATCGCGGCGAGCAGGGCGGGGTCGAGAGCCGCCGGAGTCGCCGAGCGGGTGCAGCGGCGCAGGGCCAGCACGGCGCGGCGGAGGGTCCGGTCGTCGTCGAGGAGCGGGACGAGGCGGTGCAGAGCGCCGCTGGCCGCCACGCCCAGAACCGGGAGCCGCGCCTCGAGGTCGTCGAGGCGGGCGGCGAGCTCGTCGGCGCCCTCGGGTGCCCGGGGCAGCCGCTCGGCGTCGAGGCCTGCGACCCGATCGAGACGGAGGCGCTGGACGGGCGTGCGCGAGGCGGGGACGGTGATGCTCATGAGAGGACCTCCACGAGTCCGATGACGGTGCGGGCGACCCCCGCGACCAGAAGCACGAGGAAAGCGAGGCAGGCGAGGGCGTAGCCGACGAAGAATCGGCGGCGGCGGGCGGACAGCGCGGCGACTCCCTGCGGCAGCGGGAGGCGCAGGAGCCGGTGGGTGAGGAAGGAGAGGGCCTGGCCGCGGACGTTCACCTCTCCGGCGAGCGCCGAGACGGCGTGGTACCCGTCGGACGGGGTGACCGGGTTCAGGTTCATGACGGTGAGGAACGCCTGGAAGACCAGCAGCACGAACGCGAGATCGCCGACCTCGCCGGGCACGGTCAGCGCGACGACGGCCGCGACTCCGAACCAGAGCTGGTCGTTGACCGGGCCTGCGAGCGAGAGGAAGGCCCGGGACCGCCGGTCCGGGACGCGGTAGGCGTCGGTGCGATCGACGTATCCCACCGGCATGACGTAGAGCATCAGCCCGATCCCCGCCTCGCGGACGGGAACGCGCAGGTACTGGCAGACCAGCGCGTGCGAGAGCTCGTGCGCGGCGATCTGCGCGAACAGCAGCGGATAGACGAGCCAGAGGTGGGCGGGTGGGCGCCAGTCGGCGCCGGCGGTCGCCAGGGCGAGGACGCCGAGCACGGCGCCGAGCGCGGCGAGGGCCACCCACAGGGCGACCAGCTGCGACCCCGGCACGGAGCGCAGCGGTGCGATCAGCGGTTCGAGCGCTCGGTCGACGCTGCGCGTCAGCGGCAGGCGCAGCAGGTGCTCGCGGCGCATGAACCGAGCGATGCCGCGGCGGCCTCCGACGCGCGCAGGCGGCTCGTCGAGGGCGCCGGCCTGGCGCAGGCCGTGGGCGAGGCGGGCGAGGCGATCGGCGACCTGGTCCGCGTCGCGCTCGCCGCGGATCCGCTCGACGAGTTCGGATCCGGCGGCACTGCCGTCGAACAGCGGCAGGAGGGGGACGACCTCGCGGCCGATCGCGATGTAGCGGCCCGACGCCCCGATGTGCAGGAGGGGCTTGTCGTCGAGGCCGGCGAGAAGCTCCGCGTCGGCGCGCAGGCGCGGGCGGCTGTCGCGGAACCAGTCCACGGGCGCGTCCTCCAGTGCGGAGGCGGTGCCGCGGACAGTGGTCGTGGTGCTCACGCTGTTCCTCGTTTCGAACGGATGCTGAGGGGAGGGTGGAGAGGGTGGTCGTGCCGCCCGCGGTGGAGAGGGCGGCACGACGGGTCAGTCGCCGGCGCTCGAGAAGGAGCTGCCGGTCGAGGCCGAGGAGGCCGGGCAGGACGCCGAGCCGCCGGTCGCGAACGAGCCCGCGGTGGTGAAACCGGCTGCCACCTGGTTGTCGAGCTCCTCGACGGAGAGGTCGTGCGCGAGGAGGTCGTCGGCGAAGAGGTCCTGGTTCTCGCTGGCGTTCTGAGTCATGGTGTGTCCTTTCGAAGGGTGATGCGGTGGGTGGTGCGGATGTCGGCGATCAGCCGAACGAGGAGGCGGATCCGCCCGAGCTCGCCGTCGAGGCCGGGCAGGAGGCCGAGCTGAACGTGCCGGCGGAGCCCCAGGTGCCCAGAGCGGTCTGAGCGTCGAGCTCGTCGACGCCGAAGTCGCCGTCGAGGTCCTGTGAGGTGAGGTCGTCCATGGGAGTGGTCCTTTCGTCGTGGGAGGAGTGAGTGAGGAGGAGTGCCGGCGCGGCTCAGCCGAAGCAGCCGACGGTGCCGAGGGTCGAGGCCGACGAGGCGGGGCACGAGGCCGAGCCGACCGTCGAGCCCGAGCTCAGCGACGCCAGGGCGGCGTCGCCCGGCAGCTCGGCGACATCGAGGGCCTCGATGTCGACCGAGAACAGGTCGTCGTCCGAGGACGAGGAGGCGGGGAGTGCGGTCATGATGCGGTCCTTCCGGTGGTGGTGGTGGTGGTGACGATGTCGCCCTCCACGGCCGGATGGCCGAGGGAGGCGGCGAACAGCTGGGCGTTCGCGTAGCCGTCGACATCGAGGAGTCGACGAAGTCCAGAGGTGAGGAAGCCCGCGAAGGGGCTGCCCGCGAGTCCGAGTCCCGCGGCCTCGTGCAGCGCCGCCGTGACGGCCGCGGCGGCGCGCGTGTTGACGAAGCGCTCGCCGTGGTCGCCCCAGCGCTCGAGCGCATCGGCGAGCGGCGCGATCGCGATGAGGATGACGGGCGACCAGGCGTACTCGATCTGCAGCACCAGGTCGTCGGCGCTCTCCTCGTCGAGCTCGGCGAGCGGCACGAACTCGTCGCCCTCGAGCCGGAGGATCGCGGGTGACGAGCCGGTCATGCGCCGCGCGGCGACGAGCAGCTCGATGCCGAGTCCCGCCTCCGCCTCGCCCGGCCACGTGGACGCATCGGCCAGGTGCCCCGCCCGCACGATCTGCGCGACGGCCTCGGCATCGACCCACTGCTCGCGGTAGAACCGCATCGACTCGCGGCGCTCGAGCACCTCGTCGAGGCTGTGGAGGCGCGGGGTCGCGTCCCGTCTGACGGGAACGGTCGGCAGGCCGGTCGGCCGCACCCCCTGCACTCGCGGGCGGCGGGGGGCCGCAGGCGACGGGCGGGTGGCGAGGGCGGCGGGCGAGAGCCGCACGCTCTGCTGCAGCTCGCCGATCAGCTCGTGCTGGGCGCGGAGCCCCCTCATCGGCGTCGGGATCGTGGTCATCGCGCGGTACCTCCGGTCGTGGTGGATGCGGCGGCGGCGTGCAGCGACACGACGGCCGTCACCGGCTCGGCGTCGAGGTCGATGCCGAGGAGGCGGCCGATCGCGGCGTCGTCCCAGGCCGGAGCTGCGTCGGCACGCAGTCCGTGCTGCGCCGCCAGGAGTCGTGCGTGGGTCACAGCGACCCCCGCATCGAGGTGGACGATGCGCCAGGCGAAGGCGGCGTACTTCGACGCCACCCGGCCGAGCGCACCGGTGAGCACCAGCACGGCGTCGGCGTCGGGATCGGCTCCGGCGATGCGGGCCTCGGGGTCGGCCCAGGGCAGTTCGGCCCAGGTGTCGTCCCCGCGCTGGTAGCCGTAGACGCCCGCCGGCAGCCCCGCCACTCTCCGGGCGAGCACTGCGGCCTGCACGGAGCCGAGGTTGCCCCCGGAGGCGGCCCAGCGGTGCACCTTGCCCTCTCGCGGGGTGCCGCTCTCGCGGTTGCCCGCGGTGCGGATCACGAGGTCGGCGAGGACGCCGGCGGTCAACGCGGACCCTTCGGTCTCGCGCTCGGCCAGCGCCACGGTGCGCGCGCTCGGCCAGCGCTTGGAGTCGCGCTGCAGCACGATGTTCGACTGCTTGTAGTGGACCTGGTGGTCCTTCGGCGAGGCGAGGGCGCGCGGCGGGAACGCAGTCGACGCCTCGAAGGCGTAGGCGAGCGGGATCCCGTCGGGTGTCGACGGCACCGCCACCAGTCGGTCCTGCACCAGGGTCTCGAGGTCGAGCCGCACGAGAGACTGCTGCGACAGCGGCGTCCCGACCCGCGAGAGCAGGGCGGCGACGTCAGCGGCGACGAGAGCGGCGGCCAGCGGGTGGTCCAGGGCGCTCGGGTCGTCGTGGGTCTCCGCCGCGATCTGGTCGGCGATGTCGTCGAACCGTGCGGTGTAGGAGGGATCGACGTAGGGCCCGTAGTACAGCCGGCGCCCGCGCAGCCGGACCGGCAGCACGCCCACGCCGGCGGCGGCGGCGCGCTCGGCGTCCCTGCGCAGCGGTGCGGAGTCGCCGACGAGGATCAGCAGACTCCGACCATCGACGGAGGCGGTGCCCGGCTCGGCGAGTCGGACCTCGCCGATCTCGGTGAGTCGCAGCTCCGCGGTCAGCTCCTCGGCGAGTCCGGACGCGGTCGGTCCGGCTGCGACGAGCACCCGGCTGGTCCGCAGCCGCTGCACGGCCTCGGCGCCGGAGGCGTTCACCCGGGTCGAATCGATCGAGCGGGAGTAGAAGGCCAGTGCGGCGGGGTCCGCGCCGGTGACGTCGGGGGCGCCCTGGGCGTCCTCGAGCAGACCGCTGGCGTAGAGCAGAGCGACGGCCGAGTGGGTCGCCCGCAGCGCCCGCCCGGTCTCCGCGGCGAGCTCCTCGATCGAGCGGGAGCCGTCGAGCAGCGGCAGCAGAGCGCCGAGCACGGCGCCGGCCGCACGGCCGCCGAGCAGCTGCCGGGTCGGCCCTCCCTCGACGAGCACGCCGTCGTCGCCGGGGACGACGACCAGGCCGGGGGCCAGCCGCGGGCGCCGCGGGAGGCGGAACTGCGGATCGGTCAGCGCGGCGACGCCCATCGCCTCGGCCCCGAGCACTCCGGATTCAGACATGGTGGACACTCCTCCGGTCGGTCGCGCCGAGGGCGGCGAGCTCGGTCGCCAGCGCCGACCAGGTGGAGTCGGGCCGGGGCACTCCGCAGCGCTCGCAGCCGTGCACAGGGATCAGCTCGGTGCGGTGGGTGGTGCCGTTCAGCAGGTGCACCGTGCGGACGACGTTGCGCTCCTCGGCGACGCGCCCCTCCCGCACGGCGGTCGCGATGCCGGCGAGCAGAGCGACGGCGACCGAGACGTGCTGCGGAAGGTGCCCGACGGGGCCCGCGGACGGATCGTCGGCGTAGCGGCGCCACAGTGCCTCCGCACGTTCGAGACCGCCGTCGTGCTGCCGCTGGCGCCGCTCGAGGCAGCGCTGGCAGCCGCCGATCGTGTCGGACGGGCCGCCCGAGCCGCCCGGCACGAGGGTCGGGCCGACCCGGAGCCGGGGGTGGACGAGGACGGCCTGGGTGGTGGGCACACCCGTCTCGACGGAGGAGCGGTCGACGGCCTCGAAGAGCGCTGCCGACTCGCGCCAGGCGAGAGCGATCCGCAGATCGGGGTGCGGCCAGTAGGAGGGGTCGAGGCCGCGGTCAGCGGTGACCCGGTCGGTCGCGGTGACGTCGCCCGCGGCGTGCAGCACCGCAGTGAGGCGGTCCGCGACGGCCTGGGCCGCATTGCCCGAGGCGAGGAGGTGAACTCTCATGATGTCGTCCTTGATCTGCCGGGCCGGGTCAGGCGAACGGCTGCGGGAGCGGATTGAGGCCGGCCTCGTCGGCGGCGGGATATCCCATCGCGACGGGGGCCTCGTAGAGGCGGGGGTGGGCGAGGTAGCGGCCGGTGTGCACGAACGAGAGCGGCATCAGCTCGGGCACGATCACCCGGACCACGCGGAAGCCGGCTGCCCGCGCCTCCTCGGTCGTGATCTCGACCACGACCACCTCGGCGCCGATGGCGTCGAGACGCTCGACCATGCCGTGCAGCTCGGTCTCGGGGTCGCCGCGGAGCTGCGACGGGATCTCGGACAGCCGGCGCGTCGCAGTCGAGGTGAGCAGGAAGTCGTAGTCGCGGATCCGCTGCGGCTCACCCATGTAGCTGGCTCCGTGGAACACCGATGTGAAGTCGGCGACGTCGTCGGGCCGGCCGCGCGAGGCCTGCATGGCGATGCGCGACGACGCGGACTCCCGGAGCATCTTGGCGACCGAGTCGACCGGGTCGAGGGAGGTGTTGCACATCACGAGCTGGCCGAGCACCTCGTTCTCGGGGGTGACGTCGACGGAGTAGAAGGTCGGCACGCCGACGTCGGTCGTCGCGTCGTAGAAGCGGGTCTGCACGTGACTGGTGCGGTAGCGCTCGAGGAACGGCGCGAGGCGCTCGTCGTCGACGTCGATGTCGAGCTGCGGCCACGGGATCCGCTGCAGCCAGGTGAGGGCGATCGAGTCGCGCTCGATGACCTCGCTGAGCCCGTTGATCACGGCCTGAGCGAGCGACGTGTGGGTCGCGCATCCGGTCGAGATCGGCATCGTGAAGCGCTCGGTCGGCGTCCGGGCCGGGATGTGCAGCCAGGTCGAGACGGCCGGCACGTACACGGGCCGCGAACGGGTCAGCGACCAGCCGCGCGTCCAGCGGAGGGGCGCGGTCGTGTCGACCGGGGCGTGGATCGAGCGCGGGTGGGCGAGTTCCGCCTCCGAGCACTGCGGGAAGCGGCGCAGGTCGATGCCCTCGTCGCCGAGCTCGTCCGATGCGGCCCAGATCAGCTGGTCCTCGGGGACGAAGCACGACGCGTAGCGCTCGATCGCCTCAGCGAGGCAGAGGCGGGAGGCCTTCTCGGGGTCGAGGGCGCCGCCGGCGCCGTCGATCCCGCCGCGAGTGGACCCTCCGCGGGTCGATTCCCGGACGTTCGGCGAGACGGGCGAGAGGTCGCCGATCTGCGCGACGTAGATCGGGAAGCCGGGTTCACCGGGCTGGTTGGGCAGCCGGTCGACTCCGTGGACGACTCCGAGCGGGCCGACGAGGCGGTCGAGATCGGCGAGACGGCCGAGGTCGTGCTGCGCGCCGGTCATCGCTTCTCCCCCTGGTCCCAGCGGAAGAGCACGGTCGCCAGTCCTGCGGCGAGCGCCGCGACCGCGGCCATGACGCCCCAGGCGACCCCGATGTCCACGGCGTCCACCGCTCCGACCAGATCGACCGAGAGGGCGTTCGCGAGCACCGTCGTCGGCAGCCAGGAGACGACCGCCTGGACCTCGGGAGGGAACACGCTGAGCGGGATGACGGACCCGGAGAGCATCAGCGCCACGGGGATCAGCAGCGAGACCACGGTGGTGGTCGCCTCCGAGTTCGAGGCCCGCGAGCCGATCAGGTAGCCGATCGCGAAGAGCATGGTCAGGCCGATCAGGGCCGTCACGATCAGCCGGGGCACGGCGGCCGGGCTGAGGTAGCCCAGTACCGCGGTGACCGCGATCACGAGAGCCAGCTGCGCCACTCCGAGCAGGAACCGGGCCGGCGACTGCGACAGGATGAACGTCGAGCGCCGCAGCGGAGTGGTGCCGAGCAGGCGCAGAGTCCCCTTGCCGCGCAGACCCACGACGGGCACGGCGGTGCCGAGCAGAGCCAGGGTGAGGAACGAGACCATCACGATCGAGGCGAGGCTGTTGCGCAGCGGATCGAAGACCGCCGTGCCGTCGCTGTAGCCCGCCGAGATGCTCGTCCGCGCGATCCCCTCGGCGGCGACGCTGTCGACCAGGCCGCGCCACTGCGGCTTCTCCTGCGCGTCGAGCAGCACGGTCGCGCCGCCCTCCTGCACGGTGACGATCGCCGTCGACCCCGGGGCGGTCGTGCCCGGAGCCGCCTCGGTCGCGGTGAAGCCGTCGACCTCGAGCCGGTCGACGAGCGCGGCGCTGCCGGACGACTCCGCCACCGTCACCACGGGCCGGGGCGACTCCGCATCGATCGTGTTCGCCAGGAACCAGAACAGCCCCAGGAAGAACAGCGGGAAGAACAGGAGGAAGAACATCGTCTTCCCGTCGCGGAGCAGCTCGCGCGCGTTGGTCAGGCTCAGCTCGGCCAGCGCGGAGCGCGGCGGGGCCTCGAGAGTGGCGGTCATCGGTTCTTCCGTCCCTTCCGCTTCGTCCCGCGGGAGCGGGACTCGTAATCGCTCGTCTCGGCGAGTGCGAGGAACACGTCCTCGAGTGTCCGGGTCGCGACGGTCAGGTCGCGGGGCCGCCAGCCGGCGGTGGTCAGGTGGGCGATCAGATCGTCGGAGTCGCTGGTCACGACCTCCACGCGCTGCTCGTCGGCGCCGGGCGAGGTCTCGAGCGAGACGACCCCCGGATGAGCCAGCAGCGCGTCCGGAGCGGCCTCGAGCGGGAGCGTGAACGACACCCGGCGATGCGCGGAGCGCTGGCGCACCAGCTCCTCGGGGGCGCCGACGGCGACGATCGCGCCGTCGACGACGATCGCGACGCGGTCGCAGAGCACGCTCGCCTCGTCCATGTGGTGCGTGGTGACGACGACCGTGGTGCCCCGCTCGCGGAGCGAGGCGATCAGGCTCCAGAGACTCTGACGCGCCGCCGGATCCAGGCCGGCCGAGGGCTCGTCCAGCACCACCAGCTCAGGATCGCCGATCAGGGCGACGCCGAGCAGGAGGCGCCGGCGCTGGCCGCCCGAGAGCCGCTTCACGCGCACCCCGGCCTGGTCGGCCAGGCCGATCCGCTCGGCGATCTCGGCGACCGGCCGCGGTGCGGTGTGCAGCGAGGCGAACAGGCGCAGCGTCTCGGCGACGCTCAGAGTGTCGTAGAGGCTCGCCTCCTGCGGCTGCACGGCGACGCGGGCGGTGAGGGCGGCCCGGTCGGCCGCAGGATCGAGACCCAGGATGCGGACGGAGCCGGCGCTCGGGCGACGCAGCCCCACCAGCAGGTCGATCGTGGTGGTCTTGCCGGCGCCGTTGGGACCGAGGAGGCCGAAGACCTCGCCGCGACCGACCCGGAGGTCGAGACCTGCGACCGCACGGAACTCGCCGTACGTCTTCACCAGACCCTCGACGACGACGACGTCGCCGTCCGAGGAGCGGCCCGCCGTCTGCGGTGCGGCTGCCGGTCGTTGCAGGATGCTCATGCTCTTCCTTCGTTCTGTGTCGGAGGGACGCGGGTCGGAGGGACGGGGCCTGCGGCTCACCAGTCCCAGATCTGCGGACGGACGATGCCGGGGACGACGCGCTCGACGATCCGCTCGAGCTGCTGCACGTGCTGCGTGTCCTGCACGTCCTGCACCTGCTGCAGGCTCGCGGCGCTGAGCGCATCCGCCGAGGCCGGTCCGGCGGCGGCGGTCGCGAGTCCCACCGCCACGGCGGCAGTGATCAGGAGCTGGCGGGTCTTCGACATGGGCTGTCCCTCGTTCCGGTGGTCCGTGCCGGAGAGGAAGGGATCCTCGTCGGCCTGTGGATCGAGACTCGCCGACCCTCGAGGGGGCCACAACGTCAGCTTCCGGGCATGCCCTCTGCTGCCATCGAGAGCCCGCCGCCGGCCCGGAACGGCGGGGGAACGGCGACCTGAGGCGCCGCGGCAGCTTCCGGACGTGACAGCTTCCTGACGTCGTCGACGGCCTGCGTCAAGGGGGGTACGGGGCGCCGCACCCGGCGCGTACTGTTCAGCGGATGACAGCTGACAACGACACCCCCGTCGCGCCCGCCGCGGTCCTCTTCGACATCGACGGGACCCTCGCCGACACGAACTTCCTCCACGTCGAGGCGTGGTCGCGCGCCTTCTGGCAGGCCGATCTCGTCGTCCCCGCCTGGCGGATCCAGCGGGCGATCGGCGCCGACTCGTCGGAGCTGCTCGACATGCTCCTCGAGGACGAGGTGGAGGAGGAGCGGCGTGCGCTGGTGAAGTCGCTGCACACGAAGAACTACGCCGAGACGACGGCCCGCATCGTTCCTCTGCCGGGCGCTCGCGAGCTCGTCGCGACGCTCGTCGGTCGAGGCGTCCGCGTCGTCCTCGCCACCTCGGCGCCGCAGAACGAGCTCGACGCTCTTCTCGACGTCCTCGACTTCGGCGGGTCCGTCCACGCCGTCACGAGCGGAGCGGACGTCTCCACGGCGAAGCCCGCACCCGACCTGATCTCGATCGCGCTGGACCGAGCGGGGGTCTCCGCCGACCGCGCCGTCATGGTCGGCGACGCGACCTGGGACGTCCTGGCCGCCGAGCGCGCGGGCCTCGCGACGGTGGGAGTCCTGTCCGGCGGCACCTCGGAGCACGAACTCCGCGAAGCCGGGGCCGTCGCCGTCTACGAGGACGCGGCGGCCGTCCTCACCGGTCTCGGCGAGGGGCCTCTCGCGAGCCTCCTGCGCTGACCGGCGAGGGTCCGAGGAGGCTCGCGAGACTCAATCGCGGGGTCGGCGCCGCAGCACCAGCAGGGTCACCCCGATGGCGGCGGCGACTGCGGCGAGAGCGCCGCCGATCCAGAGCACGTCGCCGAGAAGTGCCGGATCCGATCCCGACTCCGTCCGGGCCTCATCGGCGGTCTCGGCTCCGCCTCCCGAGACCGCGACGGTCCCGTTGCAGTCCGGGATCGAGTCCGACCCGTCGGCGAGCGCAGCGCCGTCGGCCGGCGCCCAGTCGAAGGCGTACTGACCCGAGACGGGGTGCCCGTCCGTCGACACGACCTGCCAGGTCACCTCGTACTCCCCCGCAGCACCGAGCTCGAGCGGCATCGACGCCTCCGGCCCGACGACGCTGACGCAGCCGTCGCCGTAGTACAGCCCGTCCGGCCCGACGACGCGCAGAGCCGCCGCCGTCCCGTCCGTCCCGAGGACGAGCAGGTCGTCGTTCGTCGTCAGCACCAGCGTTCCCGGCTGCTCTGACACCGTCGAGTCCGCCGCGGGAGTCGTCGAGACGAGGTAGTTGTGCGCGCTGGCGGGCGCCGCCACCGCGATCGAGCCGAGCAGCCCGATCGCGGTGGCGGCGACCAGGGCCCTGCGACGGGTCACGCCGACGCCCGGGGTCCGCGGCGGCGGGAGGCGAGCCCGACGGCCACGCCGACCGCACCGACGACGAGCCCGCCGACTCCGAGGATGCGGGCGAGCACGTCGTCGCCGCTCGTGGCGGTCGTCGCGGAGGCGGTGGTCGCGACCGCGTCGTCACCGTCGCCGTCGTCGTCGTGTCCGCCCCCGTGACCGGATCCCGCTTCCGCGGCGGTCACTGCGACGGTGGGTGCGGGCAGCTCGGGCTCGTCCTGGCCGTCGACGGTCGGCTGGTCCCACGCGGTGCTGCCCGTCTCGCAGGTCTGCAGCACAGGGAACTCGAGCGTGGAGCCCGCTGCGTCCTCGGGGAGCTGCAGCTGGAGGGCGACCGTGTCGCGGTAGCCGTCGGCGAGGGGCGTCTTCGCCGTGTAGACCACGTCCGAGACCCGCTGGGTGGCGGTGTTGCCGTGGGAGTCCGTGACCGGGTCGGCGATCGCGACCTCGTTCTTCACGACGTCCCAGTTCGGGTTGATCGTGGGGCTGACCGAGTTGATGCCGTCGGGCATCGTGATCGTGAGTCCCGTCGTCGGCGAGCCCTCGCAGCCGTGGGCGAGCGAGAACGTGACCACCGTGTACGAGCCGGCGGCCGTGCTGCTCGCCGCCGCGGTCACGTGAGCGCTGGCCGCGGCCGGTGCGCTGAGAGCCAGCGCGACGGATCCGGCGGCGACGAGAGCGCCACTGCCGACGAGGCGGAGACGGGAGGAAGAAGAAACAGCAGAAGAAGAGCGGTTCATGACAGTCGTGTCCTTGGGGAGGTCCGGCCGTGGGCCGGAAGGTCAGGACGCAGCGCGGATTCGCGGTGCGCGCGGGAGCACCGACCTGAGCCGCTCCCGCGCGGGAGGGACGTCAGGCGGCGCGCAGGGCGCGCAGCGGCGGGCCGCGGTGCCTGAGGATCGAGAGCACCGTGTCGAGGGTGAGGGGCGACCGCGGCTCGGCCGCGATCGTCGGAGGAACGCCCGGAGCCCCCGCGAGGACCGGGGCGGACGCACGGGTGACGATCCGGACGACGACGCGCTGCAGGCCGGCTCCGAGAGTCCAGAACAGGCGCTCGCCGTGCCGCAGTGCCGCGACCGTGAGCGCGGCCGCAGCGAGGTGGGCGACGAGCATCAGCGGAGCATGAGCCGCGTGCCCGCCTCCGCCGGCGATCAGCTCGATGGTCGATCCGTCGTGGAAGTGCGCGCCGGTGCCCGTCGTGCCGACCACGCTCACCTCTCCTCCGCTGCCCGTCACGAGGAAGAGCCCGTGGTAGGCGATCTGGCTGACGAGGACGGCGGCGGTCAGCCGAGGGAGGGAGAGGCGGCGCCCCGAGAGGAGGACGCAGACGACGACGGCGAACGCCGCGGCGAGGGCGAGGACTGCGGGAGCGGGGGTCTCGGCGCCCGCGAGCGTGTGGGAGGCGGCGGCCGTGGTGGTCGCGGCGAGAGCGGCGGCGATGCCGCGAGCCACTCGTGCGCCTCGGGTCTGCACTCGCCCGTCCTCTCCTCGTCGCGTCGACGCGTGCGCGCGACGCCTCCAGGGTAATCGACTCCGCGGAGCACCCCGCCGGCTCCCGGTTCCCTGCCGTTACGAAGCCGTTACCTAGATCACCGAAAGAAATCCAAACCCCCGCAGGGAGGGCTCCGAACACCTGTCAACGGCCGCGACACGGTCCACACAGAACAGGTCCTCCGCATCGAGTGGGGGCCGTCTCACGAAGGAGTAATCCCATGCGATCCACCAAGCGTTCCGCCCTCGCCGCATTCGCCCTGCTGGGCACCGCCGCCCTCGGCCTCACCGCCTGCTCGAGCGGAAGCGGCTCGACCACCGCCGCAAGCGACGCGGCGACCGAGATGTCGACCCCGATGGCCACCTCGTCGGCCTCCGCCTCCTCGACCCCCATGGCGACCATGGACCCGGCCGCGAACCTCGTCGGCCCCGGCTGTGCCGCCTACGCCGAGCAGGTCCCGGACGGCGCCGGCTCGGTCGAGGGCATGTCGCTCGACCCCGTCGCGACCGCCGCGTCGAACAACCCGCTGCTGACCACCCTGACCGCTGCGGTCTCCGGTGGCCTCAACCCCGACGTCAACCTCGTCGACACGCTGAACAGCGGCGAGTTCACCGTCTTCGCCCCCGTCGACGACGCGTTCGCCAAGCTCGACGCCGCGACCGTCGACTCCCTCAAGACCCCCGAGGGCGCCGCCACGCTGTCCTCGATCCTCACCTACCACGTCGTCCCCGGCCAGATCGCCCCTGACGCGATCGCCGGCGACCACGCCACCGTCCAGGGCGGCAACCTCACCGTCACCGGTTCCGGCGACGACCTGAAGGTCAACGACGCGTCCGTCATCTGCGGTGGCGTCCAGACCGCTAACGCGACCGTCTACCTCATCGACACCGTGCTGACCCCCCCGGCCAGCTAATACCCCTCAGCGGCTCCGGCCGTTGACGAACGCCGAAGGGCGGGCACCGCGAGGTGTCCGCCCTTCGGCGTTCGTGCGCGCCGGTGCGCAGCACGGAGCCGCTCAGCTCAGAGCCGTGCGTCACGGATCCGTGCACCGCGGAGCAGTCCGACCGGGAGCAGCGCGGCGGCGCTGCGCAGCGCAGAGCCGGAGGGTCACCACGACCCGGCACTCGCCGACGCGCTTCACCGGAGCACCCGGCACCGACGACACGAGGCGCGGACCCCGGTACAGGGGTCCGCGCCTCGTGTCGTCGTGCGGTCGGCTCTACTCGGCCGGGGCGCTGATCTCGCGCAGGACGCTGTCGCCGGGGCGGGCCTCGATCATCTCGGCCTCGATCTCGGCCCGGTCGAGCAGCTCCTCCATGCGGCGGCGGCGGTTGCGCGTGATGAGCGTCACGACCGTGCCCGTCTTGCCCGCGCGGCCGGTGCGGCCGGAGCGGTGGAGGTACGTCTTGTACTCGTCGGGAGCGTCGGCCTGGATCACCAGGTCGATGTCGTCGACGTGGATGCCGCGCGCGGCCACGTCGGTCGCGACCAGCACGTCGACGCGTCCGCTGGTGAGCAGCGCGAGGTTGCGGGTGCGGCGCGACTGGTTGAGGTCGCCGTGGAGGCTCGTCGCGGGGATGTCCGCGTGGTCGAGCTGCTCCGCGAGCTGCTCCGCGAACGCGCGGGTCCGGGCGAAGATCAGCGTCTTGCCCTGGCGGGCGGCGAGCTGCTCGATGATCTCGGCCTTGTCGCGGTGCTCGATCAGGAGCACGCGGTGGTCGATCGTCGAGGACGCCTGGTCCTCGCCGGCGACCTCGTGGACGCTCGGCTCGACCAGGAACTCGTCGACGAGCGTCGCGACGCCCTTGTCGAGCGTGGCCGAGAACAGCAGGCGCTGGCCGCCGTCGGCGGTCTGGCGGAGGATGCGCTGCACCGGCTCGAGGAAGCCGAGGTCGCACATGTGGTCGGCCTCGTCGAGCACGGTGATGGTGATGTTCGAGAGGTCGAGGCGGCCCTGCTCGACGAGGTCCTCGAGGCGGCCCGGCGTCGCGATGACGATGTCGACTCCGCGCTGGAGGGCTCCGACCTGCTTGTACTGGGGGACGCCGCCGTAGATGGTCGTCGTGAACAGGCCGACGGAGCGGGCGATCGGCTGGATCGTCCGGTCGATCTGCATGGCGAGCTCGCGGGTCGGCGCGAGGATGAGCGCACGGGGAGCGCGGCCGGGCTTCCGGCCCTTCGCTCCGTTGTTCTCCATCAGACGCTCGACGACGGGGGCGCCGAAGGCGATCGTCTTGCCGGAGCCGGTCTTGCCGCGTCCGAGGACGTCCTTGCCGGCGAGCACCTCGGGGATGGTCGCGGCCTGGATCGGGAACGGCGCGGCCGCTCCGAGCTCGGTCAGCATCCGGACGATGTTCCCGCCCAGGCCGAGGTCGCCGAAGGTGACGCCCTCGACGTCGACGGCGAGCGTGGCCGTCGCCTCGAGGCGCTCGAGCACGACGTCGTCGGCCTGGTGCGGCGCACGGGCGTCACGGCTGGGGTAGAAGTCCGAGCCGGAGTCGCGGCGCGAGGGCCGGGAGTCGCGGTCGAACGATCGGGTCGGGCGGTCGCCGCGGTCGTGGCCGCGCGAGGGACGCGCGTCCCGGTCGAAGGAGCGGGCCGGGCGGTCGCCGCGGTCGAACGAGCGGGCGGGGCGCTCGCTGCGGTCGTAGCCCCGCGAAGGGCGCTCGTCGCGCTCGCCGGTGCGGGCGGGCCGGTCGTCGCGTCCGTAGGAGCGGGCCGGACGGTCGTCACGGTCGTTCGAACGGGCCGGACGCGCATCGCGGTCGAAGGAACGCGCCGGACGGTCGCTCCGGTCGAAGGAACGGGCCGGACGCTCGTCGCGCCCGTAGGAGCGGGCCGGACGGTCGTCACGGTCGTTCGAACGGGCCGGACGCGCATCGCGGTCGAAGGATCGCGCCGGACGGTCGCCCCGGTCGAAGGAGCGAGCCGGACGGTCGCCCCGGTCGAAGGAGCGCGCCGGACGGTCGTCGCGATCGTTCGAGCGGGCCGGACGCGCATCGCGGTCGTATCCGCGGGCCGGACGCTCGTCGCGGTCGTTCGAGCGCACCGGACGCGCATCGCGGTCGTATCCGCGCGAGGGCCTCTCGTCGCGGTCGTTCCCGCGGGCGGGGCGATCGGCGCGCTCGGTGGCCCGCTCAGCGCGCTCGTCGGCGTTCCAGCGGGCCTTCTTGGGGGCGTTCTCGTCGACGGCGCGGAAGCCGCGGTGGCCCTCGCTGCGGGAGCCGGGCTTGGCGCCCGGGAAGCGCGAGCGGCCGCCGAGCTGCGACTTGCCGCTCGAGGCACCGAAGCGGTTGGGCTCGAAGTTCTTGGCCGGACGTCCGCCGGCGGGCTTCTTGTTCTTGGGCATGGCAGTTCTTCCTGGGTTCAGGTCGTGCGCGAGGAGGCGACGCCGGAGGAGCCCCGTCGTGTGGGGCGTCCGTGCGCTGGACTGCTGCAGGGCAGCAGGGGGAGAACCCGGGCGAGTCGTTGACCGGGGCCGATTCACACATGTGATTCGTCTCACGACGACTGTCGGAGACTCGGCCCACTTGACTAACAAACCCATCCGCACGAGAACGCGCGGTGTCAAGAGCCGACCGAGCGAGTCTACACGCGGCCCGGGAGCCTGGCTAGGGCGTGCCGCCCACCGCCGCGCCCGTCACGCCGCCCCGCCCGTCACTGCGACGCCCGCCGAGCCCGGTACGCGGCCACGTTCGCGCGGTTCCCGCAGTTGCCCGTGTCGCAGTAGCGCTTCGAGCGGTTGCGCGAGAAGTCCACGAGCACCGCCTCGCAGTCCTCCGCCGCGCAGACGCGGATCCGCTCGCGCTCGTCGCCGCGGATCACGTCGACGAACGCCATGGCGGCCTCGACCAGGACGCGGGTGGCGAGCGGGCTCTCGTCGCGCGTCGCGTGGAGGTGCCAGCCGTAGGGTCCGTGCCGCACCAGCTGCGGGAGCGCGCGGCCGGAGTCGAGCATCCCGTTGACGACGGGGACGAGGTCCTCCTCGGCCCGCGTGAGCCAGAGGGTGCGGAGGGAGGAGCGGATCGCCCGCACGGCCTCCAGCTCCTCGGCCGATCCGTCGCGGCTGCCCGTGTAGCGGTTCTCGAGGAGGAAGTCGTCCAGCTGCTCGATCGTCGCCATCTCGTCCTCGCCGGACGGCGAGAGCTCGGGGAGCGTGTTGACGAGGGTGGCGGTGGAGGTCAGCGACGCCTCGACGTCATAGGCGAACACCATGTTGACTCCTGACAGTGCGGCTCAGTAGTGTGCGATCAGCTCGCTGTCACGAGTGTAATCCTTTTGACTCCTGAAGGAGCCGGCCATGACCGCCGAGAGCACCGCCGCCGTCACCCTCCCCGCCGCGAGCGCGCCCGCGCCTGCACGGCGCCTCGGCTCCGGCCTGGTCGCAGCGCTGGCCGCGTCGGCGGCGTTCGGTCTGGGCGGGCCGTTCGTGAAGCCGCTCCTGGAGGCGGGCTGGACGCCGGCGTCCGCGGTCCTCTGGCGGGCGGGCGGCGCGGCCCTGATCCTCGCGATCCCGGCGGTCCTCTCCCTCCGCGGCCGCTGGCCCGTGCTCCGCCGCAACCTCGGCACGATCGCCCTCTACGGGGTGTTCGCCGTGATCGCCGCGCAGCTCTGCTTCTACAGCGCGATCGAGCACATGTCGGTCGGCGTCGCCCTGCTGATCGAGTACCTCGCGCCGGTGTTCCTCGTCCTCTTCGCCTGGGCCCGCACCCGCCGGCACCCCGGCCGCTCCACCCTCGCCGGCTCCGCTCTCGCGCTCGGCGGCCTGGTGCTCGTGCTCGACCTGTCCGGCGAGTCCGCGCCCGAGCTGGTCGGCATCGCCTGGGCGCTGACCGCCTCGCTCGGCCTGTGCGTCTACTACGTCATCGCCGGCCGCGTGGATCCGGAGCTGCCGCCGATCGCGCTCACGGCGGGGGCGATGACGGTCGGCGCCGCTATCCTGCTGGCCCTCGGGGCGCTCGGTGTCACGCCGCTGCGCGCGACGTTCGGCGAGGTGGTGTTCGTCGGAGCGGAGGTCAGCTGGCTGCTCCCCGCGGGCGTGATCCTCGGCATGTCGACGGTGCTGGCGTATCTGCTCGGGATCGAGGGCGGACGCCGTCTCGGCACGCGGATCGCCTCCTTCGTCGGACTGACGGAAGTGCTGTTCTCGATCGCGGCCGCGTGGCTGATCCTCGGGGAGCTGCCCGCGCCGATCCAGTTCGGCGGCGGCGCGCTGATCCTCGCGGGGGTCGTCCTGGTCCGGCTGCAGCGCGAGCCCCGCACCCCCTGATCGCGGGGGTGCCGCCTGCGGGGCGCCGGGCACCCCGTACGCTGATCGCACTCATGCGCGAGCCCACCCGATCCCCGCGACGCGTCGCCGCGGTCCTGGCCGCCCTCGTACTGCTCCTCACGGGCTGCGCGAGCACCACTCCCGTGTCGGAGCCGGTGGCGCAGGCGCTGGGAGCGGCACCCGGTCCCGACTGGTCCGGCGTGGATGTGACGGCCGACGTCGTCTACGACGAGAGCACCGGGCAGAGCGTGGACGTCTGCTCCTCCCCCGCCCCGTCGGCGCAGCCGCGGCCCGCCGTCCTCGTCGTGCACGGCGGCAGCTGGGCCCGCGGAGGCAAGGCCGACGCGAACTGGCGTCCGATCTGCCAGTGGCTGGGATCGGAGGGGTTCGTCGCCGTCTCGGTCGACTACCGCCTCGCACCCGCCGCCGTGTTCCCCGCGCAGCTCGACGACGTGACGGCCGCTCTCGACTGGATGCTCGAGCCGGAGCAGACCGCGCGCTTCGGCATCGATCCGGAGCGGGTGGCGGCGTTCGGCGGCTCGGCCGGCGGCACTCTCGCCTCGCTGCTCGGCACGCTGCCGGCGACCTCGTCGCGCCTGGCAGCCGTGGTCGACCTGAGCGGCCCCTCCGACCTCAGCGCCGCCGGCCTCGCCGACGACGACCCGGTGGTCGGAGTCGCGGCCGCCGTGCGCACTTACCTCGACTGCGCGGACCTCGCCTCCTGCCCGGCCGCGACCGCCGCCTCGCCCCTCGCGCAGGTGGACGGCTCCGAGCCGCCGTTCCTCATCGCTCACGCGGCGCACGAGCGGGTCGCGCTCAGCCAGTCGACCCGCTTCGCCGAGGCGCTGAGCGGAGCGGGCGCGAGCGTCGACCTCCTCGTCCTCCCCGGCTCGCTGCACTCGATCGCGCTGCTCGACGACGCGCTGCGGGCGCGGGTCGTCGAGTTCCT
The DNA here is from genome assembly GCF_002932755.1 of Rathayibacter sp. AY1B6. Taxonomy (NCBI): domain Bacteria; kingdom Bacillati; phylum Actinomycetota; class Actinomycetes; order Micrococcales; family Microbacteriaceae; genus Rathayibacter; species Rathayibacter sp. AY1B6. Next base: position 14,055 of record NZ_PSWL01000015.1, on the reverse strand, counting down.
CCGCGCCCGCCTGGACTCGTGAGCGGAGTCGTCGTCCGCCTCGAGGACGCAGCCGGAGCGGAGGGCCTCCTCGCCGCGGTCCCGCCCCCGAACGCCCGTGTCCTGGTCGCCCGGATCGACGGAGCGGCGGCCGGAGTGCTGGTGCTCGCTCCCGGCCCGGACGACTTCGCCGAGGTGCTGGAGCTCGTCGTCGCCTCCGTCCACCGGCGCACGGGAGTCGCCCGACGGCTCGTCGCGGCGGCGGAGTCGTGGGCGCGCGTGCAGCGGATCCGCACGCTCCGCCTGGCCGCCGCTCCGGCGCTCGCCCCTGCGGCCGACGCGCTCGGCTTCACCGCGATCGACGGATTCGGAGCCCACGTCGGCGACGACGCGGTGCTCTGCTTCGCGCGTCCTGTCTGAGCAGCGCCCACCCCGATCCGGGTGGCGCTCCCGGGAGGAGGCCCCGCCCTCGTCCGGCGCGCACCCCCGCCGTCAGTCGATCGAGCAGCCCGGCTCGTCCGACAGCGCCCGCTCGATCCGGGCGCGGTGCTCGTCCGACATCGGCGGCAGCGCGTCGGGCGCGAACCAGCCGACCTCGGTCGACTCGTCGTCCGCGACGTGCGCCTCTCCCGAGATCCAGCGGCAGCGGACGACGTGGTCGAGGTACTGCGAGCGGTCCCCGTTGGGGTACTGCATCGGCGGGAGGGTGTGCACCTGCACGAGGCGCTCGACCTCGATCTCGACGCCCGCCTCCTCCTGCGCCTCGCGGCGGGCGGTGCCGGCGACGGTCTCGCCCGGGTCGATGATCCCGGTGACGGCCGTCCAGGCGCCGGTGTCGGCGCGCCGGACGAGCAGGACCTCGAGCACCGGCTCCTCGCGGAGGATCACCGCGGTCACACCCGTGAGCCAGAGCAGCTCGGTCCCGATCCGCTCGCGCAGCCGCAGCACGAACTCGGGAGTCGCCATCAGTGCGCTTCGGGCCGGAAGTCGAAGGCGACGATGCCGGCCGTGTCGACGAACGGCCCGACGAACTCCTTGAACGCGTCGTGCGCCGGGTCCCAGTGCGCGGGGTCCTCGACGGCCGGCCGGCCCAGGTAGTAGTGCAGGTCGCCCTCGGACGAGAAGGTCAGCAGGAACGCGCGGTCGAAGCCCTCGCCCGCGCCCTCGATGCTCAGCTGCGGCCCGGTCTCGATCGACTCGATGTAGGGCCGTCCGTCGCGCACGCACTCGTCGGCCAGGGCGAGGAAGCGGCGGGTGACCTCGTCCGCCTCGGCGACCAGCGCCGTCGGGCGGAAGCGGATCAGGACGAGGTGCCGGAGCGTGCCCGGGCGGAAGTCGCGGGCGACGAAGCGCTCCGGACCGATCTCGTCGAGGACCGCGGTGGCGCGCTCCGGTCCGCTGCGCCAGCGCGAGCCGACCGTCTCGGCCGCATCCCTGATGTCCGTCATGCCGACGCCTTCCCGGCGCGGGCGGCACGCCGCCGCTCACGATACCCCTCGACCAGGTTGTAGACGACGGGCAGGACCACGAGGGTCAGCACCGTCGAGGACACCAGGCCGCCGATCACGACGATCGCCAGCGGCTGCGAGATGAAGCCGCCGTGGCCCGTGATCCCGAGCGCCATCGGCAGCAGGGCGAAGATCGTCGCGAGCGCGGTCATCAGGATGGGCCGGAGCCGCCGCTCGGTGCCGTGCAGCAGCGCCTCCCGCACCGGCATCCCGCGGTCGCGGTACTGGTTCACCAGGTCCACGAGCACGATCGCGTTCGTGACGACGATGCCGATCAGCATCAGCACGCCGATCAGGGACGGCACGCCCAGCGGCACGCCGGTGACCACCTGCAGGAGGATCGCGCCGGTCGCCGCGAACGGCACCGACACCAGCAGGAGCAGCGGCTGCAGGAGCGAGCGGAACGTCGCCACCATCACGACGTAGACGATCAGGATCGCGACCAGCAGCGCGATGCCCAGCTGCGAGAACGCGTCGGCCTGGTCGGCGGTCACTCCGCCGAGGGAGGCGTCGACACCGGCCGGGAGCGGCGTCGCGTCGATCGCGTTCTGCACGGCGACGTTCGCCGAGGCGAGGTCGTCGCCCTCCGGGGTGACGGTGATGGTCGCGGTGCGCTGGCCGCGCTCGGTGGTGATGCTCGCCGGGCCGTCCGTCTGCTCGACCGCCGCGAGCGTGGAGAGCGCGACGGCGCCGGTGAGGGTCGGCACCTCGAGGTTCCGCAGCTCGTCCACCGTGGCCGGCGGCTGCCCGTCGGCGAGGTAGATCGAGAGGGTGCGGTCGTCGATCACGACGCTGCCGACCTGGCTGGGCTGGAGCGCCTGGCTGACGATCGTGCCCACGGCGACCTCGCTGAGACCCGCCCGGGCCGCGGCGTCGCGGTCGACCCGCACCGCGATGTAGGGCAGCGAGGAGGAGAGGTTGCTCTCGGCCTGGCTGATCCCGTCGGTCCCGCGCAGGGCCTCGAGGAGCTGGTCGCTCGCGCTCTGGAGGTCGCTCTGCGACGCGGTCGAGAGGTCGACCTCGATGTCCGAGGAGGCGCCGAAGCCGGAGGAGGCGGCGACGCTGATGTCCTCGGCCGAGGCCACGCCCGACAGCGCGTCGCGGACGTCCGCCTGCACGGCCTCCTGGTCGGCCGACTCGTCGGTGGTGACCGAGTAGCGGATCGAGCTGCCGCCTCCGCCTCCTCCGCCGAAGGCGCTCTGCAGCCCGCCGGAGGAGCCGACCGTGAGCTGGACGGTCTCGACGCCGCCGACGCCGAGGATGGCCGTGCTCGCCTGCTGCGCCGTCGCGTCCTGCGCATCGAGGCTCTGGCCGACGGGGACGGTCTGGGTGACGGTGAAGGTGTCCTGGCCGCTGGAGCCGAGGAAGTTCGTCTTCATCAGCGGATACAGTGCACCGGTCCCGACGAGCACGAGCAGCGCCAGGAGGACGGTGACGACCGAGTGGTTCAGGGTCCAGTGGATGATCGGGCCGTAGACCGACTGCAGCCCGCGCGCCCGGCGGGGAGCGGCGTGGGCGCCGTGGTGCGGGGCCTCCTCGACCGGCGCGGCGGTGTCGGTCGGGACGCGGGTGTCGGCCGGGACGCCCGAGCCGGGTGCCCCTCCGGCCGCCGCGCGCTCCTCCGCGAGCGCCGCCTGCGCGGCCTGGCGCACCGCCGGCCGCTTCGAGGGGCGGAGGAACCAGTAGGCCAGCACCGGCACGATCGTCAGAGCCACCACGAGGGAGGCGAGCAGGGCGATCGACACGGTCAGCGCGAAGGGCCGGAACAGCTCGCCCGTGGTGCCGCCCACGAACGAGATCGGCAGGAACACCGCGACCGTGGTGATCGTGGAGGCGGTGATCGCGCCGGCGACCTCGCGGACGGCGACCGCGATGGTCCGGGCCCGGTCCTCGCCGGCGTCGAGGTGCCGCTTGATGTTCTCGATCACGACGATGGAGTCGTCGACCACACGGCCGATCGCGATGGTGAGCGCACCGAGGGTCAGGATGTTGAGGGTGTAGCCGGCCGTCTGCAGGCCGATGAAGGTGATCAGCACCGAGGTCGGGATCGAGATGGCCGTGACCAGGGTCGAGCGCACCGAGAGCAGGAACAGCAGGATCACCAGCACGGCGAAGACGAGGCCGAGCGCGCCCTCCTGCGCGAGCGACGCGATCGACTCCTGGATGTAGGGCGCCTGGTCGAAGACCGAGGTGAAGGCGGCGTTGTCGCCGATCGACTCCTCGAGGTCCGGGAGCAGCGCGGTCACGCCGGTCGACACGTCGACGGTGTTCGCGGCCGGGAGCTTGGTGATCGAGAGGGTCAGGGCGGGCTGGCCGTTGACGCGCGAGATCGAGGTGACGGGGGCGTCGGTGACGGCGACCGTCGCGACGGAGCCGAGGGTGGTGACGGTCGGCTCGGCGGTCACGACCGCTCCTGCGCCTCCCGCCGCCGCGCCGGCCTCGGAGCCGTCCGCGGACGCACCGGCGCCCGCGGACGCACCGGCGCCCGCGGAGGCACCCGCGCCGCCGGAAGCGCCCGCACCCGCGGAGGAACCCGCGGACGGCAGCAGCGGCAGCGCCGCGATCGCGTCGGTGGAGTCGAGCTTGACGCCCGACTGCACCGAGAAGGTCGACCCGTCCTGGGTGATCTGGCCGCCTGCGACGAGCACGCCGTTCTGCTGCAGGGCCGAGCGGATGTCGCCGGTCGAGAGGCCGGCTGCGGCGAGCGCCGCGGCGTCCGGGGTGATCGTGACGCGCTGGGCGGTCTCGCCGACGAGCGCCGCCTCGCGCACGCCCTCGACCTTCTCCAGGTCCGGGATGACCGTGGTGCGCAGGCGCTCGGCCAGCGCGTCCGCGTCGCCGTCGCTCGACACGGCGAGCTGCAGCACCGGCAGGTCGTCGAGGGAGCCGGTGACCACCTGCGGGTCGACGCCGTCCGGGAGCGTGCTCGTGATCCGGTTGATCGCCTGCAGGATCTTCTGCTCGGCGGTGGCGAGGTCGGTGCCGTAGGTGAAGGACGCCGAGATGAGGGAGGAGTCCGTGGAGGACGTCGCGCTGGTCGTCTCGAGCCCCGGCACCCCCTGGATGGCGGTCTCGATCGGCGTCGAGACGTCGTCGTTGACCACCTCCGGAGCGGCGCCCGGGTAGGACGTCACGACGGCGAGCTGCGGGAAGGAGATCGACGGCGCGAGCTCCTGCTTGAGCCCGGTCAGGGCGACTCCGCCGAAGACGGCGATGACGACGGTGACGAGCGCGATGAGCGCCCGGTTCTTCATGCTGAGGACCGCGAGGAGATGCACCCTCCGAGTCTTCCATCAGCCGACTGAGTGTTGGGAGGGACGCGGCGTTCCGGACGCGCGACGAGCGACCCGCGCCGCCGGTCGGCCCCGGGCGCCCTCAGCCCAGGCGGACCTCCGCCGTCGAGGACCCGACGGGCAGGCTCACCCCAGCGCCCGCCCCCGCGCTCGAGAGCGCGAAGTCCCCGGCGAAGGCCCGGACGCCGACGCGCCCCTCGGCGTCCGTCCGCAGCACCATCGGCTCGAGCCACCACTGGCCGCGGATCCGCGAGCGCAGCGCCTCGTAGGCCGGCTTCGGGCTCCCGTCGCGGCGGAGGAACCCGCCCGGCGCTCCGAGCCAGGCGCCGGCGTCGTCGAAGCCCCAGTAGGTGATCGCCTCGACCGCCGGATGCGCGACCAGCGTCTCGTAGTGCCGCACCATCTCGTCCGCCTGCCGCGCCTCCCCCTCCGGAGTGGTCGGCCAGTCCTCGACCACGTGGTCGTTGAGGTCCTCGATCTCGGCGGGCATCAGCTCGCCCGAGACGAGGGTGGTCTCGGTCCAGTGCAGCGGCAGGCCGAAGCGCGCGAACCTGTCGCAGATCGCCGTGATCTGCTCCTCCCCGCGGAACCCCTGGTGCATGTGCGACTGGAGGCCGATAGCGTCGGGCCGGATCCCGGCCTCGAGCACGTCCTCGATCAGCCGCTCGTATTCGGGCCCGAGGTCGAAGTCGTTCAGCACGAGCACCGGTCCGGTGCCGAGGCTGCGCGCCTCCGAGAAGGCCAGCTCGACCATGCCGACGCGCCCCTCCTCCCGGGCGAGGCGGGTGACGGCGTTCGTCACGCCGTCCGGCTCGTTCGCGAAGCGCGGCATGATCACGACCTCGTTGATCGCGTCCCAGGTGTCGATCAGCCCGGCGAAGGCGCCCACCTCCCGGCGGATGCGCGCGCGGAGGAGCTCCTCGGCCTCGTCCAGCGGCAGCGCGTCGAGCCACTCCGGCTTCACGTAGTGCCAGACCAGCGGGTGCCCCTTCAGGCGGACGCCGTCCGCGGCGAGCGCGCGCGCCTCGGCGAGCACCTCCTCCGTCGCGGTGCGGCCGCGCTCCGGCTCGAAGCGGCCCCAGTAGACGGGGAGGGTCGCCGTGTCGAACAGGTCGAGCCAGAGCCGGCGCTCCTCGGCGCGCGCGGGGTCGGTGCTCGGAGGAGTGCAGCCGAAGCCGAAGGCGTGGCGGCGCTGCTCGATCGTCACGTCGGCATGGGCGAGCGGAGCGCCGTCGGCACCGAGGACGGTGACGAGGGCGTCGGCGAGACGGGGGCTGAAGTCGGTCATGCGGGGCCTCTCAGGCGGGGTCGCGCTCGTCGAGCGCCGTGTACTCGGATCGGGTGAGCGGGAGGACCGCTCCGTGCTTGGTGTCCTCGGGCAGGTCGAACTCCTCCGCGAGCTCCCAGCGGCCCGAGGCCGGGTCGGTGCTCGTGTACGCGCGATAGCCGTAGGGGCGGACGGCGTACTGGTCGACCCAGAGCGACCAGCGCTCCTCGCGGTGGTGCCGGAAGACCAGCGGCCCCTCGACGCTCGGGCCGAGCTCCTGCCCGATCCCCCGGGCGACGGTGGCGAAGTCGTCCGCGAGGAGGGAGGAGCCGACCTGCTGGAACACCTGCATCGTGTCGGGGGCGTCGTCGTGCTGCTTGGCGAAGCGGTGGACGGCCGTGCCCTCGATCAGCAGCGTCATGTCGATCACTCCGCCGGGCAGCCGCAGGTAGGTCTCGGGCTCGGTGAACGTGCGGAAGTCGCGCGTGCGGGCGAGCAGGATGCGGCTGTCGCCCGTCTCGCCGGTGGTGGGATCGCCGTCCTCGGCCAGGCCGGAGGACCAGTGCACGAGGAAGTCGCCCGAGACCGGGTCGTAGACCGACTCCGGCGCCCAGGCCATGCCCGCGCCCTCGGGTGCCACGGTGACGGCGCGCGGCTCGGACCACTCCAGGAGGTCCGAGGAGTCCCAGACCACGAGGTCGCGGCTGCCCCGGTGCCGGTAGAGGTCCCAGTCCGGGCCCTCGGGCCGCCACACGCGGAGATCGGTGGCGACGAGATGGAAGCCCCGCGGCCCGCGGACGATGTGGGGATCCCGGACGCCGCCCGTGCCGCCGGTCCACTCCAGCACCGGCCCGAGCGCACGCCAGCGCAGCGGATCGTCGCCCCGGCTGAGCGAGAGGAAGATCTTCTCGCTGTGGCCGATCCGGTCCTCCACGAAGTGGACCAGCAGGTAGCCGTACCCGTCGCTCATGAGAGAACGATCTCACACGCCCGGCGGGCGCTCCACCTCAGACCACGTCGGCGAGGTACCCCGGGTCGGCAGCCGGGTGCCGGGCGACCTGCGCCCACGCCGTCGCGAGCGCCTCCACGGCCCGGTCGGTCGCCTCGGGCGAGTAGCCGATCGGGATGCGGAGGAAGCGCTCGAAGGCGCCGTCGATCCCGAAGCGCGGGCCCGCGGTGATCAGCAGCCCCGCCGTCCGGGCGGCGAGCGCCAGCTGCGAGCTCGCCGGCCGACCCAGGCCCACCCAGGTGGAGAGGCCGCCCGAGACCCGCGGCACGCTCCACTCCGGGATCGCGCGCGCCAGGGCCGCCTCGAGGTGGTCGCGGCCCGCGCGCAGCTGCGAGCGCCGCAGCTCCAGCACGCCGTCCATCCGGCCGAGCATGTCCGCGACCAGGAGCTGCTCCAGGATCGGCGTGCCGAGGTCGCTCGCCGAGCGCGCCAGTGCCAGCTTGCGGATCACCGCCCGCTCGGCGCGGATCCAGCCGATCCGGATGCCGCCCCACAGCGTCTTGCCGACGGAGCCGATCGAGAGCACCGTCCCCTCGGGTCCGTAGGCGGCGAACGGCAGCGGGCTCATCCGCCGGTCGATGTCGAGCTCGGCCGTCGTCTCGTCGGCGATGATCAGCGTGCCCTGCCGGGCCGCGGCGCTGATCGCCCGCTCCCGCAGCTCGGGGGCCATGGAGCGGCCGGTCGGGTTGTGGAAGTCGGGCATCAGGTAGGCCAGGCTCGGGCTCGTCCCGCGCAGCGCGGCGATCAGGCCCTCCCCGTCCCAGCCGTCCGCTCCGTCGACGTTCACCGGCACGAGCCGCGCCCCGGCCAGCCGGAGGGCCTCGTAGGCGTGCGGGTAGGTCGGGGCCTCGATCAGCGCCCGGTCGCCCCGCGCGAGCAGGGTGCGGGCCACGAGCGCGATCGCGTGCTGCGCGCCGATGGTCACCATGATCTGGCCGGGCTCGGTGCGCAGGCCCCGCACGGTGTAGCGCTCGGCGATCGCGCGGCGCAGCACCGGCAGGCCGACCGTGTCGTAGGAGCCGGAGTCGAAGTGCTCGGGCGCCGCCTGCGCCGCGCGGGTGTACGCCTCCGCCAGCTCGGGGACGGCGGGCAGGGCCGCCTTGGTGAAGTCGAGGAAGTCCGGCGCGAGCGAGGGCACCGCGTGCACGGCCGCTCCGGGCAGACGGGTGACGCTGCCGGAGCCGCGCACGCTGACGAGGTAGCCGCTGTCGCGCAGCTCGCGGTAGGCGGCGGCCACGGTCGTACGGCTGACGCCGAGGCGGGCCGAGAGCTCGCGCTCGGCGGGCAGGCGGCTGCCCGCGGGGATGCGGCCGTCGATCCCGAGGAGGCGGATCCGGTCGGCCAGCGCGAGGTAGGCGGGACGGGTGCCGCGCTGCTCGCGCCAGTCGCCGAGGAGGGTCTGCAGGGCGCGCGCGCCGAAGTGGACATCAGCCATGCGTCCAAGGTAGCCGGATTGGACCGCGCGAAGAAGGCCAATGTCGCGCTGTGATGTGTCCATGACGATCACCGCTCCTGCCCCGGCCGCCGCTCCCCCGGCGAGCCAGTGGCGCCTCCGACCCGTGCCGCGCCTGCTGGTCGGCCTCGTTCTCTACGGATTCGCCGACGCGATGATGATCCGCGCGGCGATCGGGGTCGACCCGTGGACCGTCTTCGCCCAGGGGGTCGCGCACCAGACCGGCCTCGGGATCGGACTGCTCACGAACGTGATCGGCCTGCTCGTCCTGCTGCTGTGGATCCCCCTCCGGCAGCGGCCCGGCCTCGGCACCGTGCTGAACGTGCTCGTGGTCGGCACGATGATCGACGTCGGGCTGCGCGTGCTGGCGACGCCGGAGGAGTGGTGGGCGCGCGGCCTGCTCTTCGCCGGCGGTCTGGTGCTGCTGGCGGTCGCGAGCGGGATCTACATCGGCGCGCACCTCGGTCCGGGACCGCGCGACGGCCTGATGCTGGGCCTGCACGCCCGCACGGGGCTGCCGATCTGGGTGGCGCGCTCCGGCGTCGAGCTCACGGTCCTGCTCATCGGCTGGGCCCTCGGCGGCGACGCCGGCCTCGGCACCCTCCTCTTCGCGGTGCTGATCGGGCCGCTCTGCTCGGTGACCCTGCCTCTGCTCGGGGTGCGGAGGCACTGACCCGCGCACGTCGAAGGCCCCGCCTCCCGGACCGGTTCCGGGGGGCGGGGCCTTCGCGATCGGATCGGCTAGCGCTTGGCCGCGATCTCCGCGCGCATCCGCGACGCCTCGTCCGAGTCCTGGATCGACGCGATCCCCTCGGTGATCGAGGTGCCCGAGGCGGGGGCGTCGTGCTCGTCCGCTCCGAGCGTGGTCTCGTCGAAGGGCGAGCGTCCGCCGAGGACCTCGCGGACCTGCACCATGTCGATCTGCTTGGTCCAGGTGCCCACGAGCAGGGTGGCGACCGCGTTGCCGGTGAAGTTGGTGACCGCGCGGGCCTCGGACATGAAGCGGTCGATGCCGACGATCACGCCGACGCCGTTGACCAGGTCGGGGCGGAAGGACTGCAGGCCGCCGGCCAGCGTGGCCAGGCCCGCTCCGGTGACGCCCGCGGCGCCCTTCGAGGCGATCATCATGAAGAGGAGGAGGCCGATCTGCTCCGGGACGGACATCGGCGCGCCGGTGGCCGAGGCGATGAACAGCGACGCCATCGTGAGGTAGATCGCCGTGCCGTCGAGGTTGAAGGAGTAGCCGGTGGGCACCGTGATGCCGACGACGGGCTTGGAGACGCCCAGGTGCTCCATCTTTGCGATCAGGCGGGGCAGCGCCGCCTCCGAGGAGGAGGTGCCGACGATGAGCAGGTACTCGCGGGCCAGGTACTTCATCAGCGAGAAGATGCTGACGCCGGTCACGAGTCGCAGCAGCAGTCCGAGGACGACGATCACGAAGATCGCGCAGGTGATGTAGAAGCCGATCATCAGGGTGGCGAGAGCGACGACGGCGCCCCAGCCGGTCTTGCCGACGACCGCGGCGATGGCGCCGAACGCGCCGATCGGGGCGACCCAGAGCACCATCGAGAGGATGCGGAAGACCAGGACCTGGAGCTGCTTGATCGCTCCGAGGATCGGCTGGCCCTTGGCGCCCATCTTCTGCAGCGCGAAGCCGACGAGCAGGGCGACGAAGAGGGTCTGCAGGATGCTGCCGTCCACGAGCGAGGAGAACAGCGAGACGGGGATGATCCCGAGGACGAAGTCGCTGGTGCTCTCGGCCTTGAGGTCGCTGGTGTCGTAGGTGGCGCTCGAGATGTCGAGGCCCTCGCCCGGGTGGAGGATGTTGCCGACGACGAGGCCGATCGCCAGGGCGAAGGTCGACATCACGATGAAGTAGCCCAGCGCGAGTCCGCCGACCTTGCCGACCGTGGCGGCCTTCGCGATGGAGCCGATGCCGATGACGATGGTGCAGAAGATGATCGGCGCGATCATCATCTTGATCAGTCCGACGAAGGCCTTGCCGACGGGCTCCAGCGTCGCCGCGAAGGCGGGAGCGACGAGTCCGACCACGACGCCGGCGACCACCGCGATGATGACGGCGATGTAGAGCCAGTGGTTCCGGTCGATGCGCCGCCGGGTCTTCGGAGGGGTGACCGCGGGGATCAGCCGGTCGGACGGCGTCTGAGGCGTCTTCGCCATGGGGGTGTCCTTCTCTTCGTCGAGGTGAGGGGGTAGGACGATGGTGGCCCCGCCTCCGGAGCCCGGCACGGTTGCGTTCATACTGTTCACGGCGGGGCGCCCCGAGCGCTCGCCCACGAGGGAGTGGCATGGTCAGGACGCCGAGCGCACGCGGACCGCGAGGCAGCATCGCCGCGCGCCTGTTCGCCGTGCAGCTGCTGAGCATCCTGCTGATCGCCGTGGCGGCCGTCGCGGTGCTGGCTCTCGACGCGCGGAGCCGGGCGGGAGACGAGGCGGCCCAGCGGAGCCTCGTGGTGGCGCGGACGGTGGCCGACAACCCCTTCGTCCTCGAGTCGGCGGCCGGCGCGGATCCCTCGGCGAGCCTGCAGCCGTACGCCGAGGAGGTCATGCGGGACACCGCCGTCGACTTCCTCACGATCATGGCTCCCGACCGCACCCGGTACACCCACCGCGACCGCGACCAGATCGGCCTGCCGTTCCAGGGCACGATCGAGCCGGCGCTGGAGGGGCGGACCTTCACCGAGACGTACACCGGCACGCTCGGTCCCTCCGTCCGCGCCGTCGCGCCGATCGAGGACGCCGACGGCGCGGTCGTCGCGCTCGTGTCGGCGGGCGTGACGCTCTCGGCCGTGGACGCCTCCTTCGCCGCCCGCGTGCAGGTCGTCGCCTGGGGCGCGGGCGGGGCGGTCGCGCTCGGCGCGCTCGGCTCGTGGCTCCTCGCCCGCTACCTGCGGCGGGTCACCGGCGGGCGGGGCCCGGAGCAGATGAGCCAGGTCTTCGCCTACTACGAGTCGGTCCTGCACTCGGTGCGGGAGGGGCTGCTGCTGGTCGACGACCGCGGCCGGCTGGTGCTCGCCAACGACCACGCGCTGGAGCTGCTCGGGCTCGAGGGCGTGCGGACGCCGGTGCCGGTCGCGGAGCTCGACCTCCCTGGCGCCCTGCGCGAGCTGCTGCAGGACGACGAGCCCGTCTCGGACCGCCTGGTCGTGGCCCGCGAGCGGATCCTCGTGGTCAACGAGCGGCCCGCCGCCTCCCCCGGCGCCCGCCCCCTGGGCACGGTCGTCACGCTCCGCGATCGCACCGAGCTGCAGCGGGTGAGCGGCGAGCTGGAGTCGCTGCGCACCCTCTCGGACGCGCTGCGCTCGCAGACCCACGAGTTCTCGAACCGCCTGCACACCATCGCGTCGCTGATCGAGGTCGGCCGGCCCGACGAGGCGCTCGCGTTCGCCGCCGGGGAGCTGAACCTCAGCCAGCGCCTGGCCGACCGCGTCCTCGGCTCCGTGCAGGAGCCGGTGATCGCCGCTCTGCTGCTGGGCAAGGCCGCGCAGGCCCGCGAGCGCGGAGTGGAGCTGCACTTCGAGACGCACCTCGAGCCCGGCACGCAGGGCCTGGAGCCCGGGGACCTGGTGACGGTGCTGGGCAACCTGATCGACAACGCCCTCGACGCGGCCGCCTCCTCCGCTCCGGAGCGCGAGCCGTGGGTGGAGGTCTACCTCGGCCTCGCGGAGGGCGAGCTGGTGGTGCAGGTGTCGGACAGCGGCCCCGGAGTCGCCGGCGCCGCCGACGTGTTCGCGCGCGGCTACTCGACGAAGGAGTCGGACGGCTTCGGCCGCGGCATCGGCCTGGCGCTGGTGCAGCAGGTGGTGGAACGGCTCGGCGGCACGATCGAGGTCTCGCGCCACGTCGGTGCGGTGTTCACGGTGCAGCTGCCGCTGCCCGCGCGGGTGGCGTCGTGATCCGGGTGCTCGTCGTCGAGGACGAGCCGCTGACGGCGAGCGCCCATGCCGACTACGTCCGGCGGGTCGACGGCTTCGAGATGGCCGCGGTCGCCGGCAGCGGGGCGGAGGCGATCCGGGCGCTGCGCGCGGACCCGGGCATCGCGCTGATCCTGCTCGACATGAACCTGCCGGACATGGGCGGCCTCGACCTCTGCCGGGCCGTCCGGTCGGCGGGCCTGGACGTCGACGTCATCGCGATCACCGCGGTCCGCGACGCCGCGAACGTGCGCGCCTCCGTCGCTGCCGGGATCGTGCAGTACCTGATCAAGCCGTTCGTCTTCAGCGCGTTCGCCGCCAAGCTCGCCAGCTACCGGTCGTACCGCGAGCGGATGCACGGCGCCGACGTCGCCAGCCAGCACGAGGTGGACGGGGCCTTCGCGGCGCTGCGCACCTCCAACGCGCCGGGTCTGGCCAAGGGGCTCTCGGCTCAGACCCTCGAGGCCGTCACCGCGCTGCTGGGCCCGGTCGGCCTCTCGGCGGCGGAGCTCGCCACCCGCCTCGACATCTCGCGGGTGACGGCCCGCCGCTACCTCGAGCACCTCGCCGACTCCGGAGTCGCGGACCGCGCGCCCCGCTACGGCTCCCCCGGCCGCCCGGAACTGGAGTACCGCCGCCGCTGAGCGCGCGTCAGGCGGCCCGCAGCGCGTCGGCGATCTCCTCCTCGATCAGGTCGTAGTTGATCGCCGCGCCCACGCGCAGGCCGTCGGCGGACGAGGCGACGACCTGCGCCATCGGCTCGACAAGAGAGCCCGCGGCGAAGACCCCGGCGACGCCGGTCCGGCCCATCGGATCGACGGCGAGGTGCCGCGCGACGCCCGACGGGTGGTCGGCGAGCTCGAGGCCGAGCCCCTCGGGGAGCCGCGCCTCGACCCGCGGGCCGACGACGAGCGCGTCGAGCTCGTGCCGTCGACCGTCGATCACGACGCCGACCAGGCGGTCGTCCTCGACGAGGACCCTCTCGACGCGGCCCGGCACGAGCGCGATCCCGCGGGCGGCCAGCGCCGCCGCCTCGTCGCCGGCGGGCGCGGGTGCGCCGTGGAGCAGGATCGACGTCCGGTCGCTGAGCTGCCGGAACATCTGCGCCTGGTGCCCGGCGAACGAGCTGCCGAGCACGCCGATCCGCCGGCCGCGCACCTCGAAGCCGTGGCAGTAGGGGCAGTGCAGGACGTCCCGTCCCCAGCGGGCGTGGAGCCCGGGGATCTCCGGCAGCAGGTCGCGGACGCCGGTCGCGAGCAGGAGGCGGCGGGCGCGGAGGACCGTGCCGTCGGCGAGGGTCGCGGTCACCCCCTCGGGTCCTGCGGAGGCATGGACGGCCTCGCCCGCGACGACCCGGGCCCCGTAGCCCTCGGCCTCGGCGCGCGCCAGGCGCACCAGCTCCGTCGGAGGGACGCCGTCGCGGGTCAGCACGTTGTGGGCGCCGGGCGAGGGGGCGTTGCGCGGAGGTCCGCCGTCGACGACGAGGACGTCGCGGAGACTGCGGCCGAGGGCGGTGGCGGCGGCGAGGCCGGCGAAGGAGGCGCCGACGTCCTGATCCTCGGCGCCTCCTTCGCCGGCCTCGCCCGCCGGCAGCACCAGATCGTGCTCGCC